>JBDNCP010000279.1:0-3870 GCA_046719575.1 Cyanobacteriota bacterium | reverse complement strand
GAGCAATTTTCCACACCGCCATCATCAGCGGATAGTTCCACGGGGTGATCGCCCCTACCACGCCGATCGGCTCCCGCCGCAGCAGGCTGGTGTAGCCGCCGATATATTCCCCAGCGGCCGCGCCCTCTTGCCGCCGCACCACCGACGCAAAATAGCGAATATTGTCAATCGAGAAGGGAATATCGCCGTTAATCGTCAGCTTCAGCGCCTTGCCCGCATTTTTGCTTTCCAGGTGGGAGAGTTCTTCGCTTTTGGCTTCCAGCAGGTCGGCAAATTTCATCATGGCGGCGCAGCGCTCGCCATAGGACAGCGCGGCCCAACCCGGTTGAGCAGCTTTGGCAGCGGCCACTGCCCGGTCTACATCGGCCGCCGTGCCCATCGCCACGGTTGCAAAAACCTCACCCGTGGCGGGGTCGATCAAGTCTTGGCTGCCGCTGCTGACCAGCTCATCGCCAATCACCATCGGGTAGTGGATTAACTTTTCTGTCGTAGAAACCATAAAAACCTCATTTGGGGTAAAAATCCCAAAAAGCTCGTCAATTGCGTTGCGTTGGCCATCTTGCGCGATTGGGACAGGGCGCTATCGGGACAGGGCGCGATCGCCCCTTTGGTCGAGCGATCGCCCCTTTGAATCCTTCCGCCAGCTTCGCCAATCTGTTCTGCCAATCTGTACAGATAAACGATCGCGACTCCCGGCGGAGTCTAGCTGTATACCACCCTAATATTTGTGGGCAAAAGTGGGGGGCGAACGTCATATTTTTTGAGACGCTGATTTTATCCCAGAGCAGTTCCTTCGCCTGTGTTCTCTGAAGCAGGCTCTTGATTTCGTCCCGCGATAGAATGCGCTGACATCTTTGAACGTGCAGGAGCCGATCAAGCGGTATGGTAGCCAACCCTTCAAACGCTGAGGTCCAGCGGCTAGAGGCAGCAAACGCAAAAACCGCCGCCTGGAAAAAATGGGGGCCCTATCTCAGCGAGCGGCAGTGGGGCACGGTGCGCGAAGACTATAGCCAGACGGGCGATGCCTGGGGCTACTTTAGCCACGACCAGGCGCGATCGCGCGCGTATCGCTGGGGCGAAGACGGGCTGGGCGGCATTTCCGACGATCGGCAGCAATTTTGTTTTGGGCTGGCGCTGTGGAACGGGCAGGATGCGATTTTGAAAGAGCGGCTGTTTGGGCTGACCAACAGCGAAGGCAACCACGGCGAAGACGTGAAGGAGTACTACTTCTATCTCGACAGCACGCCGACGCACTCGTACATGAAGTTTCTCTACAAGTATCCGCAGGCGGCATTTCCCTACACAGATTTGGTGGAGACCAACCGCCACTGCAGCCGCCTGGAGATGGAATATGAGCTGATTGACACGGGCGTATTTAATGAAAATCGCTATTTTGATGTGTTTGTCGAATATGCCAAGGCGACCCCAGAGGAACTGCTGATCAAAATCACAGTCCACAATCGCGGGCCCGAAGCCGCCACGCTGCACGTGTTGCCGACGCTGTGGTTTCGCAACACCTGGGACTGGTTTCCCGAATCGCCACCCAAGCCCCAGATTCATCAGGTAAATGAGCGGGCGATCGCCGCTCTTCATCCAGATTTTGGAACGCGCTACCTGTATGGCGATCGCCCCGTTTCCGCGCTGTTCACCGAAAACGAAACTAACCAAGAGCGGCTCTTTGGACTGTCCAATCCCTCGCCCTATGTCAAAGATGCGTTTCATCGCTACGTGATCGACGGCGAAGCGGATGCGGTGAACCCTGAGAAAACAGGCACGAAATCTGCATTCCACTATGTTCTCGAAATTCCAGCCGGGGGCGCAGAGGTGATCCAGCTCAAGCTGAGCGATCGCCC
Organism: Cyanobacteriota bacterium; assembly: GCA_046719575.1. Lineage (GTDB taxonomy): Bacteria > Cyanobacteriota > Cyanobacteriia > Elainellales > Elainellaceae > Thermoleptolyngbya. Next base: position 2,017 of record JBDNCP010000279.1, on the reverse strand, counting down.
ATTCGATCCAGCATCCCTCAGATTTGGTTCGGCGTTTGACGAACTCGTGCAAACTCGCATCACCGAAGCAGACGAGTTCTATGCCGATATCATTCCTGAAAGCATGTCAGGCGATCAGCGAAACGTGATGCGGCAGGCGTTCGCAGGAATGCTCTGGACGAAGCAGTATTACTATTACCCCGTGCGTGAGTGGCTGCATGACGAAATCTTGCCGCCGGACTGCAAAGCGCGAATTCCATCACGGAACCACGAATGGTTCCATCTGGAGAGCAGCGATATCTTATCCATGCCCGACAAGTGGGAATATCCTTGGTTTGCCGCATGGGATCTGGCGTTCCATACGCTGGTGCTGGCTGCGGTGGACATGGAGTTTGCCAAAGATCAACTGCGCTTGATGACCAATCAGGTTTATCTGCACCCCAACGGGCAAATTCCCGCCTATGAGTGGAACTTTAGCGACGTAAATCCGCCCGTCCACTGCACGGCGACCTGGCAAATTTATCTGATCGATAAAGCGCGGAACCACGGCAAGGGCGATCGCCCGTTTCTGGAAAGCATGTTCCACAAACTGCTGATGAACTTTACCTGGTGGGTCAACCGCAAAGATTCCCTCGGCAACAACGTGTTTGAAGGCGGCTTTTTGGGGCTGGACAACATCGGTGTGTTTGACCGCAGCGCGCCGCTGCCCACGGGCGGTGTGCTGGAGCAGGCCGATGGCACGGGCTGGGTGGCGATGTTTTGTCTGGATATGCTGTCGATCGCCCTAGAACTGGCCGCCGAAAACCCCATCTACGAGGAACTGGCCTGCAAATTTTACGAGCATTTTATGTACATCGCCGGATCGATGGATCGCATCGGGCTGAACGATGATGAGCTGTGGGATGAAGAAGACGGCTTTTATTACGACGTGCTGCGGTTTCCCAATGGCTACGCCACGCGCATTAAAGTGCGATCGATGGTGGGGCTGATTCCGCTGTTTGCCTCGTCTGTGTTTGACGAAGGCATTCTCAAAAAGCTGCCTAACTTTACCGCGCACGTCATGCGGTTTAACCAGGAGTACGCCAAACATCTGGATAACCTCAGCGATCCGCGCAAGACGGGCGTTGCAGGCCGACACCTGCTGTCTCCGGTGAATGAAGACAAGCTGCGCCGCATTTTGCAAAGAATGCTGGATGAAACGGAGTTTCTCAGCGACTACGGCATTCGCGCCCTGTCTCGCCATCACAAAGATCATCCCTACATTTTCAATGTGGGCAGTACGCCCTACCGGGTAGACTATGAGCCAGCGGAGTCGTCTACGGGCCTGTTTGGCGGCAACTCCAACTGGCGCGGCCCCATCTGGATGCCCGTGAATTCGCTGATTACCCAATCGCTCCGCAAGATGTACTCGTACTACGGCGACGAGTTTAAGGCGGAGTGCCCCACGGGGTCGGGCAACTGGATGACGCTTTGGGAAATTGCCAATGAAATCGATCTGCGCCTCAGCCGGATTTTTCTACGCAACCAGCAGGGAGAGCGCCCCGTCTATGGCAACACCGAAATTTTCCAAAAAGACCCGCACTGGCGCGACCTGATTTTGTTCTACGAATATTTCCACGGCGACAACGGCGCGGGCATCGGAGCCAGTCACCAGACGGGCTGGACGGGCCTCGTGGCGCGGCTGATGGCGGTTCAGGCTACGTGCGATTCACAAGAGGTGCTGAAGCACGGCTTCTGGATGGTGACGCTGGACGAGTTGGTGAGCGCTTGAGCTTGGTGAGCGTTTGAGTTGAGTGAGTGCTTGAGGGCGATACTTAGCTGTTGTTTTGGTTGCGATCGCCCACTTGCTCCACAAAAAACTCTTCGAGCGATCGCCGCGCCAGGTTCATCCCCACCAACTGCCCGCGCATTAGTTCTAGGCTGGCGATAAAGTCCTGCGGGTGTCCGTGCAAATGCCCCTGCCACAGCCCGTCTTTGAATTCCAGGTCGGGAATCCATTGCTGCAAAACATTGGGCGTGCTGCCACTGACTTTCACGA
>JBDNCP010000278.1:0-3876 GCA_046719575.1 Cyanobacteriota bacterium | reverse complement strand
GCTCATGAGCAGATCCTGGACTGGCTAGACTCACCCTAGAATCAGCAGATGAAGAAAGACTCTCCCTTAAGATTGTCTTTATGAATCAGCTCTAACCAACGATTGGCTTCATCTTGACCGCTCAACGTACTCCACAGCATGGAAACCATCCACGGTTTTGTTTTAACGGGCAGTTCAAAAATAGTCAAATTACAGACGCTTGCTAAGCGCAGTGCAATACGTCGGGGGAGTGCCGCAACCAAATCACTCGATGCGATCGCGAACGGCAAAACCATCATGTGCGGCGTTATAAATGCAACCCAACGTTCTAAGTTTTGCTCACGCAATGCCTTGTCGATCGCACCCGCTGTATCTCGACGGAGCGTTGTGAGGGCGTGAGGACATTGGGCAAAGGCTGCTAAGCTCATCGTTCCTTGCTGGACAGCCGGATGTCCTCGACGGGCAATTCCCACAAATCGTTCTTCAAAGATCGGTTCCCATTGGGTTTGCCGGGGTGGATCCGGAAAGACACCCAATGCCACATCGATTTCCCCTTGTTCTAGCAAATCCCCAATCCTGTCCTTCTCAAATTCAATCATTTGAACATTGATGAAGGGAGCGTTTTGCAGGCTAAACTGCAGTAACGGCGGCATCACGACAAAGCTGGTGTAGTCTGAACTACCCATTGTAAAGGTGCGATGACTGACCAATGGTTCAAAGGTTTGACTGGCAGTCACGGCTTGGCGGATCTGTTGCAATGCTGTCAGGATAGCTGGGGCAATCTCCTGGGCTTTGAGCGTCGGCTGCATCTGTCGCCCCAACCGCACAAACAATTCATCGTCAAACAAAATCCGTAAACGACTGAGGGCTGCACTCATGGCCGGTTGACCAATCTGAAGTTGCTCGGCAGCTTTTGTCACGCTGTGTTGCTCTAGCAGGGCTTCAAAGGCAACCAACAGGTTTAAGTCGATCGCCGCCAGATTTATCGATTTCATTGATGTTGGTTATCTAAAATATTGCCTTGTTTAATATTTTGGAGGTTACTACTGTAATAGTACAGCCAGTTGATTTAGGAAAGCTTCATGAGCACGACGCAGAAAATTGCCGTAATCACGGGTAGCCATAAAGGGTTAGGGTATGCGATCGCTCGCCAACTTGCACAGCAGGAGAATATTCGGGTGGTGCTGACCAGTCGTCAGGCGCAAGAGGGCCTTGCAGCTCAACAGCGGCTATCTCAAGAAAATATTCAAGTAGATTTTCATCCGCTAGATGTCAACAGCGATACGAGTGTGCAGCATTTTACAGCCTGGGTGCAGCAGACTTATGGCAGAGTCGATATTCTGGTCAATAGTGCGGGTGTCAACCCTACGATGCAACCTGAAGAATCTAGTCTGCTCACGGTTCAAATAGAAACGATGCTGGCAACCTTGACGACCAACGTTTTAGCCGTGGCTCGCATCACTCAGGCGCTCATGTCTTTAATGAAAACGCAAAACTACGGGCGGATTGTCAATGTGTCTACTGAAATGGCTTCCCTTACCTCAATGGGCAGTGACTACTATCCCATGGCTCCGTCCTATCGCTTGTCTAAAGTTGGGTTAAATGCGCTGACAGTACTTTGGGCAAAGGAACTTCAAGGCACCAATATTTTGGTCAATGCTTACTCTCCTGGCTGGATGCAAACGGATATGGGTGGCTCTAATGCGCCGTTCACAGCCGATGAAGGAGCCGAAACCGCCGTCTATCTAGCAACGCTTCCAGAAGGTGAGGCACAGGGCAAGTTTTTTGCAGAAATGCGAAAGTTTGGGGGGGCAGTGGCACTCGCCTGGTAATTGATCGAATCGCAAAGACAAAACAATTACAGTGAGAAATAAGAATCATGACTCCAACCGAAGAACAAAACTTGGCGATCGCCCGTATTTTTGTTGAGCAATTTTTGGGCAAAGGTGATATGACCGTAGCGGCGGATGTACTGGATGAAAATGTACAGGCAATCACTGGGTTAAAGCCAGATGGGGCAATCGACGGACGTGAAGTTTACAAGCAAGTATTTAGTGGCTTTTTCGATGCCTTTCCCCCGATTGCAGGTTCAGAAATATTGATTGAAGATATCTTCGCAGCAGGCGATCGAGTAGTCGTTCGATTTCGATCCGTGCAAAAACATGCCAAAGAGTTTTTTGGTGTTCCCGCTACCAATCGGGATATCACGTTTATTGAAACTCACGTCATGCGGCTACGAGCGGGGAAAATTGTAGAGAATGTCGTCAGTGCGACCAATCTAGAGTTTGAAATGTTAATGGCTCCTGTTTTAACGCCGCTCATTCTCAAGTGAAGTTGTTGTGTTTCTTGCATCAAGTCTGAGTGCAATCGCCGTATAACAAGCCCGTTGCACACCGACTGCCAAAAGTTGATCTGTTGTGATCCAAAGGTTACTGGCGGCGGGTGAGATTGGTCGTTAGGCAGAAGAAAAAAATGCATATCCGAAAGTGGTAGTCCTAAACAAGTAATGACTCATTGTAATGGTGTAGAAAGTTAAAAATTGCTGCGATGTGATTGTCAATCTTCTTGGAAAATGACAAAGTCTTTCTGACCAGTCGCCCCACTCGCTATCGTAATGTGTTGTTCAATCTTTCAATCAATGAAGTTTTCCCACTTCTTTGACTAACCGCTTGGTGCTGTTTAGCTGGTATCACACCCGCATACGCCTCCCAAAGCTCTGTATAAATCAGAGCATTTTTACGGTAATCTTCTGGGATCCGTTGCCCTAGTGTTCTGGCACTCTTTCTACTTCTATCCCCGACATAAGCAGCTACAACTTTGTGGGTAAAGGACTACGTCCCGCTGTCCTGATCAGAATCCATTGCTATCCACAAGCATTGGGTGGTTATTTTTGGATCCCACAAACGACCACAGCTCATCGCATAGGATTAGAGCTCCCTTTTTCGCGGCTGATTCTCCAGCAGCTGAGAAGTATAAAGAGCTTTGTGATTGACATATTCTTGCAACCAGGTCTCAGAGACCTCATTACAGCCCTTTCGCTAGTCACCTGCCACGGGGTTCATCCCTGGACACTTTACAAAAGTGGTTAGAGACACAACAGTTGTTGTAGCGAACCCGCGAAAGGGCTGTACTTGCGATGCACTACCTGGGCGGCTTTGGGCCAGAGTCTTATTCTTGTGCTCTTTACCGGGTGGATCCCAGTCGAGGGTAGGAGTGAGTGGGCCGGAGCCTAACCCACAAAGACCCGAATTCGGGATCCCTGTTCGCTTGCTCTCAAGCAAATCCAGGCCGTAGGGTGAAAAGGTTGAGCCTTTTTAACTTTATTCATCTATGCCTAGTGCCACCCTGTTGGTGTCTTGCCCTGATCAAAAAGGGTTGGTCGCCAAGCTCTCCGCCTTCATCCACAGCTACGACGGCAACATCATCCACGCCGATCACCACACGGATCCGGAAGCGGGGTTGTTCTTGAGCCGCATCGAATGGGATCTACAGGGCTTCCAACTGGAACGGGCGGAAATCATTCCTGCTTTTTCTGGCATTGCCCGAGGGATCCAGGCTAACTGGGAACTACACTTTTCCGATGCCTGCCCCCGCATTGCCCTCTGGGCTAGCAAACAAACCCACTGCCTGCTGGATCTGATCTGGCGGCAACGGGCCGGGGAGTTACCGGCGGAAATCCCCCTGATCATCAGCAACCACCCGGATTTGGAACCCACAGCCCGCTCCTTCGGCATCGACTACCACCACATCCCCGTTTCTCCAGACCATAAGGCCGAGGCAGAAGCCCAACAACTCGCCCTTCTGCAGCAATACCAGATTGATCTGGTGGTGTTGGCCAAATACATGCAGGTGTTGAGCGGATCCCTGCTCCGTCAAGCCCCGCCGGTGATTAACATT
>JBDNCP010000277.1:0-3934 GCA_046719575.1 Cyanobacteriota bacterium | reverse complement strand
GTTCGAGGATGCGGCGCAGGGTGGTGCCGTCGGTTAGGTCGCCGTAGTGCAGGAATAATCGGGCGTTTTCGTTGTGGGGGTCTTCGTAGATGTGGTCGATGCGGTCGGTGTTGAAGGTGGAGGTGCGCCGGATGATGCCGTGGACTTCGTAGCCTTTTTCGAGCAGTAGTTCGCTGAGGTATGACCCGTCTTGTCCGGTGATCCCTGTGATGAGTGCCCGTTTCCGCTCTGACATAGTGCTTCTAACGCCTTATAACGCCTTACTGAGGTGATGGGTGACATGAGTGGGCGATCGCCCTCAACGCTCGTACCTGGATTGAGCCGGATAGCAGGCATCGCGCTGTCGGCTGATTTTACCGCAGGTAGATGACCTACATTGCCTCAAGACAGTCCACTCAGTGTCTACATAAATATCTGTTACAGAGTACCGTATTCAACCATCGCAATGAAATAGATCTGTCTTCTGTCTGGTCATGGAGCGGCTTTTGCGAACTATGAGAACTGGTAGAGCGCGATTAGAGTGCGATCGCCCCGCTTTAACTTGCTTTCTCGTGACGATTCATCCTGATTCACCAGGATGCGCCGCGATTTATCGTGATTCACTGCGATTCACTGCGATTCACTGCGATTCACTGCGATCGCCCCCGACAATCTGCTGGCTGAGCAGGATCACGGGGATTAGGCCGACCGCGACAATCACCAGGGCTGCTGCCGAAGATTCTGCTAGCCGCTCGTCTGAGGCAAGCTGGTAGACTCGCACCGCCAGCGTATCGAAGTTAAACGGGCGCACAATCAGCGTGGCGGGCAGTTCCTTCATCACGTCCACAAACACCAGCAGCGCCGCGCTGAGCAGGCTGCCGCCCATCAGGGGCGCATGGACTCGCCGCAGCACGCCGAGAGAATTTTCGCCAAGCGATCGTGCGGCATTGTCCAGATTGGGCGTGATGCGGCCCAGCCCCGACTCGACGGCGTTGATTGCCACCGCCAGAAACCGCACCAGATAGGCAAACACCAGCGCGGCGATCGTGCCACTCAGCAGCAGACCCGTGGAGATGCCAAAGGTGCGCTGCATCCAGGCATCTACGGAATTGTCGAACAGACCCAGCGGCACCAGCACGCCGACCGCAATCACCGAGCCAGGAATGGCATAGCCCAGCGCCGACGTTCGCAGCGACAGGGTCATCAGCCGAGTCGGGCGTAGCCGCACGCCGTAGGCCAGCAGCAGCGCGATCGCCCCCGCCAGCCCCGCCGTCAGCGCAGCGGCTAGAAAGCTGTTTTTCGCAAATCCCCAGAGGCGCGGGTCGGTGAGCTGGTTCAAGTTTCGCAGGGTCATGTGCAGTAGCAGCCCAGCCGGAATCAGAAAGCCCAGCAGGAGCGGGAGCGTGCAGGCGGCGATCGCCAGTCCGCTGCGCCAGCCCGTCAGCCGAAAGCGGCTCTGGCTCTGAGACTTTCCGCGCTTTTGGTCATATCGCCCCTGGCGGCGAAACCACTGCTCCAGCAAGATCAGCGCCAGCACAAACAGCATCAGCAGCGCCGCCAGTTGAGACGCAGCCGCCCGTTCGCCCATGCCAAACCAGGTGCGGTAGATGCCGGTCGTAAAAGTATCCACGCTGAAATATTGCACCGTGCCAAAGTCGCCCAGCGTCTCCATCAGTGCCAGAGCCGTGCCCGCAGCGATCGCCGGCCGGGCCAGCGGCAGCGCCACCCGCCAAAAGCTTTGCCAAGGGTTGCAGCCCAGGCTGCGGCTGGCTTCCAGGGTGCAGACCGACTGTTCCCCAAAGGCGACCCGCGCCAGCAGATAGACATAGGGATATAGCACCAGCACCAGCAGGGCGATCGCCCCACCCAGCGAACGAATCGGCGGAAACCAGTAGTCTTGCGCCGACTGAAACCCAAAGAGCGATCGCAGCCCCGTTTGCACTGGGCCGTAATATTCCAAAAGTTCCGTATAGGTGTAGGCCAGGATATAGGCAGGAAACGCCAGCGGTAGCAGCAGCGCCCAACTCAACACACCGCGCCCCGGAAACTGGGTCATCGTCACCAGCCAGGCCGTGCCCGTGCCCAGCAGCACCACGCCCGCGCCCACGCCCAGCAGCAGCGCTAGGGAATTGGTCACGTAGCGCCCCAGCACTGTGGCGGCGAGGTGCTGCCATACGTCCCAGGCAGGCGAAACCAGGCTGGCCGCCACTGCCAGCAGGGGCATCGCAATCAGCAGGGCGATCGCCCCCACCAGCAGCGTCCACAGGTCTAGCCGGGACTTACTGCGAGTAAGATGCAATGTTGAGAGAACCGGACGATTCTCTGATTTTGAAGCAGTCGTCATGGCATCATAGAGATTTGACAAGCGTTTCCCCCGGCAAGCTGTCTAAAGTGACCCGCTAATGAACCGCTAATAGTTGATTTTATATCTCAATAACTTCCCTTGACCTCAACTTCCCTTGACCTCCCTTAGCAAATCGCAGCATGAATTCTTCGCCCGTTTTGCAGCTTGAGCAGGTGACGCGCCAGTTTCCTAATCGCCCTGCCCCCGCCGTGTCTAGCGTCAGCTTGAGCCTGAAACCGGGCGAGATTTTGGCACTGCTGGGGCCGTCGGGCTGCGGCAAAACGACGCTGCTGCGGCTGATTGCGGGCTTTGAGCAGCCCCAGCAGGGGCAGGTGGCGATCGCCGGCCGCGTGGTCGCCAGAGCAGATGGCATGATGCCGCCAGAGCAGCGCTCGGTGGGCATGGTGTTTCAGGATTTTGCGCTGTTTCCCCATCTCACGGTGCAGGAGAATATCGGCTTTGGGCTGGGGCGCGGCGATCGGCAACAGCAGGTGGCGGAGGCGATCGCCCTCGTTGGACTGACTGGATACGAACGCGCCTACCCGCACGAACTCTCTGGCGGGCAGCAGCAGCGCGTTGCCCTGGCCCGCGCCCTGGCTCCGCGCCCGTCGCTGGTGCTGCTGGATGAGCCGCTGAGCAATCTGGATGTGCAGGTGCGGCTATATTTGCGGCAGGAAGTGCGGGAAATTCTGAAGGCGACGGGCACTACAGCGGTATTCGTGACGCACGACCAGGAAGAAGCGATGGCGATCGCCGATCAGGTCGCTGTCATGCGGCAGGGGCAAATCGAACAGCAGGGCCCGCCAGAAGCGCTCTATCAGTCGCCTGTCTCCCGCTTTGTGGCGGAGTTTGTCACCCAGGCAAACGTGCTGCCTGCCCGCTGGACTGGGCAAACCTGGGAAACGGAAATCGGCAGCTTTGACCTACAATCAAGCCTCTCAGACCATTTTTCGGCAGGCGACACCGCTGATTTGACGATTCGCCCCGAAGACATCCAAATTCAGCCCAGCACGTCGGGAACAGTGACCGTGGGCGATCGCCAATTTCTCGGCCGCGACTATCGCTACACCCTGCTCACCCCCAGCGGCAAAAAGCTCTATGCCCGCATCCCCGCCGAGCGGGCGATCGCCCCCGGCACAACCGTTCAACTCGCCATCCACCCCACCGCCCTGCACCTTTTCCCAGCGGCGGAGGATTCTGCGGCGTTGACCAATGGGCGATCGCGGCCCGTGGTCTAGCGCCAGATGCCTCGCCTCAGGGCGATCGCCCTACCGGCCCATCCAGACGCATCCCCCCCAAGTCCTCTATCCCAAGATTCAGGTTTCATTTTTTCTTCCATTGACTTTTTGGGAAGAAACCTCGTATCCTGCACATAGGAAAGGGCATCTCCACGATCCGACCGAACCTTGAAAACCTCATAACTTCGTTGGATCGCGTCGATGCCCTGCAATGCAAGGCTTTGAAGGGGCAAGTTTTATTCCTTGTTGCTGGAATAGTGCCTCTATCGACACTCAGAAAGGATCGCGTCGATTTTTGCTCAGGAGGCTGCTCCTGGCAAGCGTTTCAGACGACGCTCTTTCAAACCCACTTCCCCGCAAGGGGACTGAAACT
>JBDNCP010000276.1:0-4044 GCA_046719575.1 Cyanobacteriota bacterium | reverse complement strand
ACATTGCAATAGAAATCGAGCGACTTTTCCAAATTGCCAACCCGCAGCATCGTATGCAGCATTCTCATCCGGCTCGCCTCCCATTCTTGATATTGCGCTGTTTCCCCTTATTTTAGGACAGAGTATTGGAGTGACAGGGTAATAGGTGGGTGGATGGGTGGGTGGGTAGATGGGTGGGTAGGTAGATGGGTGGGTAGCTTGGGGTACTTTCTCCGACACCCCACCTACACCCACACCCACCGCCCTTGCTCCGCCCCTCATCTCAGGCTAAAGTCAGCTCATGTTTAGCCTATTTCGGTAATCTCCCTCTATGACTGACGCGCTCCGCAGAACGCCGCTGTATGATCTGGCGATCGCCCAAAAAGCCCGCATGACCCCGTTTTCGGGATGGGAAATGCCCGTACAATTCGGCGGCATTACGCAGGAGCATCAGGCGGTGCGGCAGAGCGTCGGCATGTTCGACATTTCCCACATGGGTAAGTTTGTGCTGCGCGGCGACGAGATTCTGGCACAGCTTCAGCGGCTAGTACCGACGGATCTCAGCGGGCTGCAAGCGGGCACGGCGCAATACACAGTGCTGCTGAATCCGCAGGGCGGCATTGTGGACGACCTCATTATTTATGCACAGGGGACAGACCGAGCAGACCTGATTGTGAACGCAGCCACGACCGAAAAGGACAAGGCGTGGCTGCTGGAGCATTTGTCGGGCGCGGAGTTGGAGGATCTGTCGGGCGATCGCGCTTTGCTGGCGGTGCAGGGGCCTGAGGCGATCGCCACCTTGCAAAAATTCGTGGCAGAAGACCTGTCTCAAGTCCCTAAATTCGGGCATCTCGAAGGCAGCATTTTGGGGAAACCGGGCTTTTTAGCGCGGACAGGCTATACGGGCGAAGACGGCTTTGAGGTGATGGTGGAGCCAGAGACGGGACGCGAACTGTGGCGATCGCTCCTAGATGCAGGCGCAATTCCCTGCGGGCTAGGAGCGCGAGACACGCTGCGGCTGGAGGCGGCGATGGCGCTCTACGGACAAGACATCGACGACACCACCACGCCCCTCGAAGCTGGCCTCGGCTGGCTGGTGCATCTGGACAAAGTGCCGGATTTCATCGGGCGCGAGGTGCTGATACGGCAAAAGCAAGACGGCGTTTCCCGCAGGCTTGTTGGCTTGCAGCTCACAGGCCGCAACATCGCCCGCCACGATTACCCCGTGCTGCACAGCGGCGAACCCATCGGCAAAGTCACCAGCGGCACGCTCTCCCCCACCCTCGGCTACCCTATTGCCCTTGCCTACGTCGTCACCGACCTTGCAAAAGTCGGCCAAATTCTAGAAGTCGAAATTCGTGGCAAAAGCTATCCTGCGACCATCGTCAAGCGTCCCTTTTACAAGCGCTAGGTCGCGTCAGACCATTCTAAAATCAGACCGACCATCGGCAAAAATTACGCTAATCTTTTCCTGTACGCCTCATTGCGCCCCAACCTATGAGCTTGGAATATCCCGAAGATCTGAAATATACAGACTCCCACGAATACATCCGCCTGGATGGAGACACCGCCACCATCGGCATCACCGCCTTTGCGGTGGATCAGCTTGGCGACATCGTGTTTCTGGAACTGCCCGAAGTCGGCGACACCCTCGAAAAAGGCGAAACCTTTGGCACCGTGGAATCGGTGAAAGCTGTTGAAGACCTGAAAGCGCCCCTCTCTGGCAAAGTCATCGAGCGCAACGACCCCCTGCTCGACACGCCGGAGCAACTGGCCGACGACCCCTACGGCACGGCCTGGCTGCTAAAGGTAGAAGTGAGTGATGGAGCCGAGCTAGACGATGCGCTGTCGATGGAAGAGTATGTGGCGCTGGTAGAGGGAGAGTAAGCGTGGTGGGGTGTGGGAAGAGAGAAGAACGAAGAACGAAGAACGAAGAACGAAGAGGTTCCGTTTTTCCGATTTTCGTTTTTTCCGCCCCGTCCCCTCGTCCCCCCATCACCCCGTCACCCTTCCGTGAATCCCTTTAGAATGGACAGATACGCATCGTAAAGTAGTAACTCAGGCTTGCTTATGTCGGTTTTGGCGGCGATCGCAGTTCTTGCACTCCTTATCTTTGTTCACGAGCTGGGGCATTTCCTGGCGGCGCGACTCCAGGGAATCCATGTGAACCGGTTCTCGCTGGGCTTTGGGCCGATCTTGTGGAAATATCAGGGCCCCGAAACGGAGTACGCGATTCGCGCCATTCCGCTGGGCGGTTTTGTCGGCTTTCCTGACGACGACCCCGACAGCGACATCCCGCCCAACGACCCCAACCTGATGCGAAATCGCGGCGTGCTAGATCGGGCGATCGTCATCAGCGCCGGGGTAATTGCCAATCTGCTATTCGCCTATCTGGTGTTTGTGACTCAGGTGGCGATCGTCGGCGTGCCGCAAGCGTTTAACTACGAACCGGGTGTGCTGATTCCACAGGTCGTATCTACTGACTCGCCCGCCGCCCTTGCGGGTGTGCAGGATGGCGACATCGTGCTGGCTGTCAACGGGCAAAATCTGGGTGAAGGTGAGGCCGCTCAAAAAGCGCTGATGGAAGCGATCACTACAAATCCAGATCGCCCCATCAGCCTGACGATTCAGCGCAATTCGGGTCAGGTTAATCTCAGTGTCACGCCAAAGCCGGATGCTGAAGGTGTGGGCAAGATTGGCGTAGTGCTAAATCCGAATGGTAAGGTCGAGTTTCGCCGTCCTAATGGCCCCTTCGAGGTCTTTGGTCTGGCTGCCAAAGAATTTCAGGATATGTTTTCGCGGACGGTGCAGGGCTTTGTCTCGCTGATCACAAACTTCTCGTCGGTGTCGGGGCAGGTGGCTGGCCCGGTCAAAATTGTAGAGCAGGGCGCGAGTCTGGCGGCAAATGACTGGATCAACCTCTTTCCGTTCACCGCCATCATCAGCATCAACCTGGCAATCATCAATATCCTGCCGCTACCTGCGCTGGATGGCGGTCAGTTGGCGTTTCTGCTGATCGAGGCGCTGCGCGGCAAGCCGCTACCCACTCGCTTTCAGGAAAGCGTGATGCAGACGGGGCTGATGCTGCTGCTGGGGCTGGGCGTGTTTCTGATTGTGCGAGATACCAGCCAACTCTCCTTTTTCAGAAATTTGCTCCAGTAAGGAAGAAGGCGTGTGCCGAGACGGGCAGGGAAGAAACAGCGGGCGCTAGAAATTCTGGAGCGGCTCAAGCGGTTGTATCCAGATGCGACCTGTTCGTTGGATTATGAAACGCCCGTGCAGTTGCTCGTGGCAACGATTTTGTCGGCGCAGTGTACGGATGAGCGGGTGAATAAGGTGACACCGGAGCTATTTCGCCGCTTCCCCGATGCCGCATCGATGGCGAGTGCTGACCCAGCAGAAATCGAGAATCTGGTGCGCTCCACCGGGTTCTATCGCAACAAGGCGAAGAATATCCAGGGAGCCTGCCGCAAAATCATGACGGACTTTGGCGGACAGGTGCCCCAGACGATGGAGGAACTGCTGACCCTGCCGGGTGTGGCCCGCAAAACGGGAAACGTGGTGCTGGCTCATGCCTTTGGCATTAATGCAGGGGTGACGGTGGATACGCATGTCAAGCGGCTGACCAATCGTCTGGGGCTGACGACGCACACCGACCCCGTGCGGATTGAGCGGGACCTAATGAAGCTGTTGCCCCAGCCCGACTGGGAAAACTGGTCGATTCGCCTGATTTATCATGGGCGGGCGGTGTGCAATGCGCGAAATCCAGAGTGCGATCGCTGTCAGTTGGCCGATCTCTGCCCTTCCGCCGACCCGACAAAGGTTGCGCTCGCGGCAGTGCCCGCGCTCACGCCAGAACCCGCGATCCTCGAACCCTAGCGCCTCGGTCGCCCTATACACGTCCAGGATCAGCAGCGCGTCGCGCCGCCCATTCTGACACCCAAAAATCATGACCTCAGGGCTTACGCACCTGCGATGAATTTTCTGGATTTCGGACTATTTCTCATGGGTGCAGCCTGCGAGAAATGGTTCAACTGCGTAAGCCCTATTGATGTTTGCATGACA
>JBDNCP010000275.1:0-4091 GCA_046719575.1 Cyanobacteriota bacterium | reverse complement strand
GTTCTTAAGGAGTGAATGCTCTGACGCAGCGATCCAAATAGAACGACCAGAGAGCCTGCAAACGCTTGACAGACAATCCAAAATCGCAAATCCAAAGCAGATCCAAAATCGAGATTCACGAGATTCACATTACCCAGATTCTCCAGCCCCAGCCTTGTGGAGCAATCTCCCTATGGACCTCCTGGTTTTCGAGTTTTTCCGCCCTCCGTTTTAGCTCGTCACGCTTTCAGATAAGATGAAGGAATGCCCAATTTCCCACTGGGTCAAGCGCATTGTCGGTTTCCGGCAGATCGCCCGCCCAGCGGGCAGAGACAGGCAGTGTCCAGTCCTGCTCGAATTTCAATCCTAGATTCGACTAGACTTGCACAACAGATTGAATTTCTTTGAATTTCTCAACTTGCATCCGCGTTGGGTAGGAACACAAAAGCTATGAGCGACGAGATTCTCACAAAGGTTAAAAAGATCGTATCCGAACAACTGAGCGTTGAAGAGAGCGAGGTCAACCCTGAGTCTAACTTTGCCAACGACTTGGGCGCAGACTCTCTGGACACAGTTGAGCTAGTAATGGCGCTGGAGGAAGAATTCGACATTGAAATTCCCGACGAAGCCGCCGAAGGCATCGCTACGGTTCAGGCTGCTGTGGACTACATCAAGCAAAAGGTCGCTGCATAGAACTGGCCCAGGTTTCCCCGCTTTCTGTAACCTCCTGCTGTTTTCTGCCCTGGCGATTCACCGACCTCGGCTATTCTGTGGTTTGGGCAAAAGCCCATGAATTTGGTGTCATGACAACTTTGGATTCTGGATTAAAGCGCGTCGTGGTTACGGGTTTGGGGGCTATTACGCCCATCGGCAATACCCTAGCAGAGTACTGGGACGGTTTGATGAGTGGTCGTAATGGCATTGGCCCGATTACGCTGTTCGATGCGTCTCGCCACGACTGCCGCATTGCGGGCGAGGTCAAAAACTTTGACCCACAGCTTTATATGGATCGCAAAGAGGCAAAGCGCATGGATCGCTTTGCCCAATTTGCGGTGTCTGCCAGCAAGCAAGCGCTTGCCGATGCCAATTTTGTCATTAACGACCTGAATGCTGAACAGGTCGGCACGCTAATCGGCACAGGCATTGGCGGTCTTAAAGTCATGGAAGACCAGCAGGAAGTGTTTTTGACTCGCGGCCCCGATCGCTGTAGTCCGTTCACTGTGCCCATGATGATTGCCAACATGGCGGCCGGACTAACGGCGATTCAAGTCGGAGCAAAGGGGCCTAATAACTGCACGGTGACGGCTTGTGCAGCAGGGTCAAACGCTATTGGCGATGCCTTTCGCATTTTACAGCGGGGATTTGCTCAGGCGATGATTTGCGGTGGCACCGAGGCGGCCGTTACGCCGCTGTCGGTAGCGGGTTTTGCCTCTGCCAAGGCACTGTCTACCCGCAATGATGACCCGCTCCACGCCTGCCGCCCGTTTGATAAAGACCGCGACGGGTTTGTGATGGGTGAAGGGGCTGGCATTCTGATTCTGGAAGAACTAGAACATGCCCTCAGCCGGGGAGCGCGGATTTATGCCGAGATCGTTGGCTACGGAATGACCTGTGATGCCTATCACATCACCTCGCCCGTTCCTGGTGGAGCAGGAGCCGCCCGTGCTATGCAGCTTGCGATGAAAGACGCGGGCTTGCGTCCTGAAGACATTCACTACATCAATGCCCATGGCACTAGCACGCCTGCTAACGACTCTACAGAGACAGCAGCGATTAAAACTGCACTGGGCGATCAGGCGTATAAACTGACCGTCAGTTCCACCAAATCTATGACGGGTCATCTGCTGGGCGGATCGGGCGGCATTGAAGCTGTGGCGACGGTGATGGCCGTGGCCCACGATCGCGTGCCTCCCACGATTAATCTGGAAAACCCAGATCCTGCCTGCGATCTGGACTATGTGGCAAACGAGAGCCGTAGCCAGACGGTCGGTGCTGCGCTTTCTAATTCTTTCGGCTTTGGTGGCCACAACGTCACGCTAGCCTTCCGCAAATATGAGGCTTAGCGCCTGGGGTTGTCTTGCCTCTTTCTGCATCTGGTTGAAGGGCTGCTGCTCTCAAGCTTTTGCAGCCTAAGTTAGGGTATCCAGCTTTACAGAAAATAGGACTTGACTCTTGTCCAGTTTTCCATAAACCATTAAGCTAACTTTATTGAGTATATTTGCTTAGCGCGATCGCCCAGGAAATCTTTCGCCTGTGATCCCCAGTGGTGGGATGATGGGAAAGATGCCTCTGGTGATTCAGGATTCTTCTGTTTGCCTATTCGTCCTGCTTGCCTGTTTTGGCGTGTTTGTCAGCGCCTGTCACCCGTCGTTGAGTAGAAAGAAGACAATGGCTGTTGCGACCTTAACCCTCGAACAACTCTGTATCAATTCCATCCGGTTTTTGGCGATCGATGCTGTTGAAAAGGCTAAGTCTGGACACCCCGGTTTGCCGATGGGTGCAGCGCCGATGGCGTTTGTGCTGTGGGATCAGTTTATGCGGTTCAACCCCAAAAACCCCAAGTGGTTTAACCGCGATCGCTTTGTGCTATCTGCGGGACATGGCTGCATGTTGCAGTATGCCCTGATGTATCTGACGGGCTACGATAGCGTAACGCTGGATGAGATCAAAAATTTCCGTCAGTGGGGGTCGAAAACGCCAGGTCACCCCGAAAACTTCGAGACACCCGGAATTGAGGTGACGACAGGGCCGCTGGGTCAGGGCATTGCCAATGCCGTGGGTCTGGCGATCGCCGAAGCGCACCTCGCTGCTAAGTTCAATAAGCCCGACCTGACGCTGGTGGATCACCATACCTATGTCATCCTGGGCGACGGCTGCAACATGGAAGGCATTTCTGGCGAAGCCTGCTCACTGGCGGGGCACCTCGGTCTAGGCAAACTGATCGCGCTCTACGACGACAACCACATTTCGATTGATGGCTCCACCGATATTGCCTTCACTGAAGATGTGTCGAAGCGCTTCGAGGCCTACGGTTGGCACGTTTTGCATGTGCAGGACGGCAATACCGATTTGGAAGGCATTGCAAGGGCGATCGCCGAAGCCAAGTCCGTCACCGATCGGCCAACGATGATTAAGGTCACCACCACTATCGGCTATGGCTCTCCCAACAAAGCCAACACCGCTGGCGTTCACGGGGCAGCGTTGGGTGAAGCCGAAATTAAGCTGACCCGCGAAAACCTAGGCTGGACTTATGACCCCTTTGTGGTGCCCGACGAAGCGCTGGCCCACACCCGCAAAGCCATTGAACGCGGCGCAAGCTATGAAGCCGAGTGGCAAGAAATCTGGGCACAGTATAAAACCAAATATCCCCAAGAAGCGGCTGAATTCGATCGCCTGCTGAGCGGCAAACTGCCCGACGGCTGGGACAAGGTGCTGCCCACCTACAAGCCTGAAGACAAAGCGCTAGCCAGCCGCAAGCACTCGGAAATCTGCCTGAATGCGCTGGCTCCCGTGCTGCCAGAACTGATCGGTGGCTCCGCTGACCTGACCCACTCCAACCTGACGGAGTTGGAAATTAGCGGCAACTTCCAGAAGGGCGCTTACGAAAACCGCAACATCCATTTTGGTGTGCGCGAACACGGCATGGGCGCAATCTGCAACGGCATCGCCCTGCACGGTTCGGGGCTGATTCCCTACGGCGCAACCTTCCTGGTGTTTACCGACTACATGCGCGGCGCAATTCGCCTGTCGGCGCTGGCCGAGTGCGGCGTGATCTGGGTGATGACCCATGATTCTGTGGCGCTGGGCGAAGATGGCCCCACCCACCAGCCCGTGGAAACCATCGCCTCGCTGCGGGCCATACCTGACCTGACGGTGATTCGCCCTGCGGACGGCACGGAAACCTCTGGCGCTTATAAAGTGGCGATCGAAAATGCAAAATGCAATCGCCCGACGCTGCTGGCGTTATCGCGCCAAAACCTGCCTAACCTAGCGGGTAGCTCTATCGAGGGTGTAGCCAAGGGCGGCTACACGGTGGTTGAGTGCGATGGCACGCCCGACCTGATCTTGATTGGCACGGGTTCAGAGGTGAATCTCTGCGTCAAGGCAGCCGA
>JBDNCP010000274.1:0-4200 GCA_046719575.1 Cyanobacteriota bacterium | reverse complement strand
AGCAACTGAAAAGGAAATTCAGTGGATTTGCGTAGGCAACACCGTTAATGAGCCTATCCTACGGCGATCGCCTGGGCTGTTTCATAAAGGAACTGTAGAGTTTGGGTATAACCCTATAAGACTCGTGTGAAGATAAACCAGACCCGTCGGCCTGTGCCGAAAGGATTCCCTGAAACAGTTTTCTCTAAGACCTCCTGACAGACCCCATGACCCAGCCCAAATTTGCCAGTCGCGCCGCCTGGGAGCAGGCAAATCTGCTGATGCAGCCTGTGTTTATCCGGGTGCTGGATAATTTGCGAAAAGCCCTGGAGCGATCGCCCTGGAAAAGCACCTATCGCAACGACCCCATCTGGCCAGCGGGCGTGTCGGAGGAAACGCAGCAGCAGGTATTAGCCCTTCAGCATCGGCTGGCAACCGCCGCCCCAGAGGAAGCCCCAGACCTCCAGGAAGCCCTGTCGCGCTTGCCCCAACCCCATCCGGGC
This sequence comes from Cyanobacteriota bacterium, assembly GCA_046719575.1. GTDB lineage: Bacteria > Cyanobacteriota > Cyanobacteriia > Elainellales > Elainellaceae > Thermoleptolyngbya. The sequence goes on along the minus strand of JBDNCP010000274.1, from coordinate 3,718 downwards.
TACGTGCTTTGTCTTCAGCATCAAGCACATCAGGTGAATATCGATCTATGGCAGTTGTGCTATCAGATCTGCTTTCGCAACTATAGTCCTGTGCTGAGCCTGACGGATACCGTAGTGGTAGAAGTAGATACAAGCCTTCTCGACGACACAGGCGATGTAGACTGGCAAAAGCTCGATACCAAAACAGCCCAGCTTGTAGAGCAACTTTTTGCCAGCTTGCCCGATATCTCGTAGGTGCCTTGCGCGATCTATGTCCCGACTTTCCAGCACGATTGAAGCCATTTTGTATCTGAAAGGGCAGCCGCTGACGCTGGCTAAAATTGCGGAATATGCCGGGTGCGATCGCCCCAGTGTCGAGGAAGGGCTAATCGAGCTAATGACCGATTATGCCCAGCGCGACGGGGCATTGGAGGTGGTGGAAACGCCCGAAGGCTACTGTTTGCAGCTTCGAGAAGCCTATCAGCCGCTACTACACAAGCTAGTGCCTGTGGATCTGGGCGTGGGGGCATTGCGGACGCTGGCGGCGATCGCCCTGCGAGGCCCACTGACGCTCTCCGATCTGGTCGAACTGCGCGGCTCAGGGGCTTATCAGCATGTCCAGGAACTAGTAGAGCTAGGGTTTGTTCGCAAGCGTCGCAAAGCCGACAGCCGCTCATCCTGGCTCCAAATTACCGACAAGTTTTATCAATATTTTCAGCTAGAGTCGCTGCCCCAACCCTTCAGCAACGCCTCCAGCGCTTCCTCTAGTGCCGCAACTCCCGAAGCCTGACTCTATGCCGGGATCGCGTCTCCACTTCTGCCCTGAGAGCGACATTGCTTCCCGGCCTGCGGTAGAGCCGTTTCATACAACCGAACGGCTACCGTAATGTGTAATGTTTCGGAACTTCTACCAGACCGCTTTGAGATTGGTTTAGCAATGAACGCTTTGATTGCAAGCGTTTATTAGCGTTTATTAAAGCATTCATGAAAGCGTTCATTTCATGAACTGGCTGAATGAACTGGCTTTTGCCACAGCCAACTCACGACCGGTAAATGAGGTTTAGAACGTTTTGAAATCCTAGTTTTGAAATCCTAGGAAAAACCCATTTGATGAGCTGAGGTGATAAACCATGAGTAACCCAGACTATAGTCGGCAAAACGAGGCCTGCATTCGGGATATGCAAAACACCGAACTGCAAAATCGTGAATTGCGCGATCGAGAATTGCGCGATCGAGAACTGCACGCCTACGAAACCCGTCGCCAGGCCGAAATTGCGCGAGACAATGCAAATACATCCGGTGGTCTATTTCTCGGACTAATGCTGGCGGCGATCGCAGGCTTCACCACCCTGTTCATCGCGCTGGCACAGCGCAGCGACACCCAACCCCAGGTCGAACCTGTCGCTCCTCCTGAGGTGAATGTGCAGCCACCTGAGGTGAACGTGCAGCCCCCGGACGTGAACATCCAGCAGGCTCCGCCCCCGGATGTCAACATAACGATTCCCGAAAGCGCTCCCCAGGCGGCTCCTCCCCAGAGCGCTGATCCATCCTTCGATCCCACAATGGGCGCACCAGAAAGCCCGACAGATTCTATGAACGATTCTATGAACACTGATCCAACGACGACTCCCAATGGTACTGCTCAGCCAGGACAGCCATAATCTCCAGGCTGGCATCGTCTCCGTCTTTGGGACTTTAGGATCATCTTCTAATCGATTGACAATCGGCTGTGGGTGTAGCAACTGCACCTGCGGCCGATTTTGGTGTAGGGCGGAGAAAACAAGTGATGCTCCAGGCGGGATGATCCAAAAACAACTGTGTGGAGGGTATACCGCAACTCTAAGCCCTGAACCTGAGTCTGAACTTGAGTTTGAACTTGAGTCTGAACCTGAGTCCAAAGCTGACCGTTATTTACTGTAGATTAGTTGAGGGCAGGCTGTTTAACGATTTAGTCCTCTCAACGCTCTCAACTCCAAGACTCCCGTATGACCAAGATTGCCTATCTAGACTGTCCGACAGGCATTGCCGGGGATATGTGCCTGGGGGCGCTGATTCATGCAGGGCTGCCGCTAGAGTATCTGGAGACCCAGCTTCAGCGGTTAGGGGTTTCCCATGAATATATACTGCGAGTCGAAACTGTTCAACGAAATGGGCAAGCGGCTACAAAGCTGCATGTCAATCTAAACGCATTGGCTGATTCGGAAGCGCTAGCCCACCGTGAGCCAGGAGTTGATATTCATCCAACTTTTCGGCATACCTATTCTCCATCCAATTCTGGTGATTTAACCCATCCAACGATCGATCAAAATGTAGACCAAAATACAAGCGAACCGCATTCGGCAAAGCATTCAGATTCATCGTATTATCCACATTCTCACCCGCATTCCCATCCGGGGCATGAGCATACGCATGGGTCTGATTTTTCTCAAGATTCGGCGGGTCATTCTCATCTGCATTCACATGAGCATCTGGCTTCTTCGTCCTATTCTTTAGGGAATGCCAAGGGCGCGATTGATGAGTCTGAACCCCAATCTCATGATTCTGCATCACACCATCACGCAGGCACGCGGCATCTGGCAGATATCGAGCAACTGATTCTGGCGGCCGGACTGCCGCCCCGGGCCGAGGCGTGGAGTTTGTCAGTGTTTCGACAGTTGGCGATCGCCGAAAGTGCGGTTCACGGGATTCCGGTCGAGGCTGTTCACTTTCACGAAGTCGGGGCGACGGATGCCATTGTAGATATCGTGGGCACCTGTTTGGGATTAGACTGGCTGGGGATTGAGCAGGTGTATTGCTCAGCGATGCCGACGGGCGGCGGCACGATCTGGGCGGCGCATGGGCGGTTGCCCGTGCCTTCACCCGCCGTGCTGAAGCTGTGGGAAATGCGGCAGGTTCCGATCTATAGCAATGGGATTGAGCGAGAGCTAGTAACCCCAACAGGGGCGGCGATCGCCACCACCTTGGCAGCCAGCTTTGGCCCGCCGCCGCCGATGACCCTGACTCGCGTAGGCCTGGGGGCCGGTGGGCGGGATCTGCCGATTCCCAATATTCTGCGGCTGTGGATTGGGGAATCCTCTGGCATGGGGTCAGGCAGCCTGGGTCATCGGCAGACCATGACCCTTGCGACACTGCCAACACTTAACCCACCCCCAACTGCGAAACCTGCGTCGCCCGCTGCACCAGCGGCAGCCAATACACCAGCGGCAGCCAATACACCAGCGGCAGCCAATGCACAGGTGACGGTTTTGGAAACGCAGATTGATGATGCAAACCCACAGGCGATCGCCTATACGCTGGAAACGCTGCTGGCGGCAGGAGCGCTGGATGTGTTTACACAGCCCGTCACTATGAAAAAATCGCGCCTGGGCACGCTGATTACGGTCATTTGCCCGATTGACCTGGCCGAAACTTGTAAAGCCGTCCTGTTTCGCGAAACCACCACGCTGGGCATCCGCGAGTCGGTACAGCAGCGAACGATGCTCGATCGAGAATTTCAGACAGTTGAGACGGAGTTCGGGTCGATTCCAATCAAGCTGGGCAAGCATCCCGTGACAGGAATTCTGCTCAACGTGCAGCCAGAGTATGAAAACTGCGCCAAAATCGCCCGCGATCGCCAAGTTTCCTGGAGCGAGGTACATCGGGCAGCCTTACGTGCCTGGGAATCTCAGCGCCAACGGGCCTATCTGCAACTAGAGTGAGTTTGCTAAGTCCTTCGTGGTTAGTGCAGCTAAGAAATTAC
>JBDNCP010000273.1:0-4216 GCA_046719575.1 Cyanobacteriota bacterium | reverse complement strand
CCTGCGATCTGGGTGCAGCCTGCGGTCGATTTGGGCAACGGCTGGGCCGAGTGGCAGCCGGAGGGCGGGCTAGTGGGTGCGGCTGATCCCACGCCTCGTCCCAAGGCTCCCATTTCCTACCCGCTGCCCCTCCCTGGCGCACACCAACTAACCAACTCTGCCGTTGCCCTGGCGGCCCTGCACCTGCTGCGGCTCCAGGGGTGGGACATTTCAGATGCGGCGATCGCGGCGGGCATGGGCAACGCGCAATGGCGCGGACGGATGCAGTGGATGGACTGGCAGGGACATCGGCTGCTGATTGACGGGGCGCATAATCCGGCTGGTGCTGTGGCGCTGCGGCAGTATGTCGATCAGCAGATTGAGCGGGGCGATCGCCTCTCGTCACCCATTACCTGGGTCGTTGGCATGATCGGCACCAAGGATCACGCAGACGTGTTTCGGGAACTGCTGCGGCCGGGCGATCGCCTCCATTTGGTTCCGGTTCCAGAGCATTCCCCCGTTGATCTAGAAAAGCTAGCCCTGCTGGCCAATCAGGCGCAGCCAGAACTGGCGCTCTTGCAACAGCATTCGGACGTGTGGCTCGCCCTGGAGTCAGCTTTTGGGAATCGTCACGATTTGAGTCCGCCTGATACCTATTCTGGCGATGCTGTGCCCTCGGTCGTGTTGTGTGGATCGCTGTACCTGATTGGGCATTTCCTAAAGCGCTGTCGGCAGATCAGTGCCAAGAATCTTGCGTAATCTGGTTCATTTTTGGCGCAAGTGACATAGGATGTAAGCGCATAGAGAGCAGGCGATTGACAAACTCGTTTAGTAGCGTCCGCTCGGTTTATAAAACGCTGAACAAGACTGTTTCATCTAAAAGTTGCGCTATGAGTAGGATTAAACATCGGGGAACCTCCGCCGCGACGCTGGTGTTTCTGCTGTCGGCAGCGATTGCACCATCCATTGCGTGGGCGGCCGCCTGGAAGGCAGTGGGCGCAGCGCCAGCCCTGGCTCAAAGCGGCACGGCCGGGTTTGCGCTGCCTGCTAGCGTTCCCAGCGGCACTCGCATTAATATCAACGGTTCCCCCAGCCTCAGCGCAATTAATCAGGCGTTCAAACAGCAGTTTGAATCGCGCTACGCAGGCACTCAGGTTAATCTCTCCGCCGACGGGGCCGAGGATGCGTTGCAGGCGGTGGATGCAGGCCGGATAGACTTGGCGGCGATCGCCCGACCGCTGACGGATGCCGAAAAAGCGCGGGGGCTGGTGGCAGTGCCTGCGGGACGACGCAAAATCGCCTTTATCGTGGGCAGCAATAACCCCTTCAGCGGCAGTCTCAGCGACGAAGCGATCGCCCAAATTTACTGGGGCGACGTGGGCGATTGGTCGGCCTTTGGGGGGCCGCCAGCAGCCATTCGCCCGATCGATCGGCCCGAAGGCAGTGACCTGCGGCGGGCGATCGCCAGCTATGACAAATATCGCAGTCGTGCCTTTGGCAGTGGTAGCAGTGTGGTGCGGCTCAATTCAGACAGCACGGATGAACTGGTGCGGCAGTTGGGCAACGATGGCATTGGCTATGCGATCGCCGATGAGGTGCTGGGTCGCCCAGACGTTCGCCCTGTGCCGATGGACGACGTGCTGCCCTCTGACCCCCGCTATCCCTTCTCGCTGCCCGTGTTTTACGTCTACAAAGGGCCCCAGCCCAACGAGGCGGCCCAAGCATTTTTAGGCTTTGCCACCGATGCTAGTGTGCAAGCTTCGATCAGCCCCGGCGGCAGTGGCGCACCTGCTGCAACGCCCCCAGTCGCCGTCGCGCCCGCCTCACCCGCCGCACCAGATGCCTCGCCCGTTGCGCCGGATGCGTCTCCTGTGCCCGATGCCTCGCCCACCGAGCCTGTTGCCACGCCCGCACCTGGTGAACCCGTGCCAGGGGAAACACCTGCCGGAGCCGTTTCTCCCGCGCCAGAGTCTCCAGTGGAAACGGCTGATGAGCCTGCGGAAGGCGGCAGCTTCCCTTGGTTTCTGCTGCTGGCGGTGCCTGTGCTGGGTGGGCTGCTGTGGTGGCTTTTCCGCAAGCCCGAAGACGAAGCCCTGCTAGATTTGCCAGGCACTAGTCGGATAGTGCTAACGCCACGCTCCTGCCGCGATGTCTATGCCTATTGGGAACTGTCGGAGGCGGATCGTGCGTTGCTAGCAGAGCAAGGCAGACGTGATCTCAAGCTGCGGCTGTATGACGTGACGGGGGAAGACGCAAGCCGCGCCGATGAGCGCAACATGCAGCAGTTTGACTGCGACGAAGATCTACAGGATTTCCACATCCCCGTTGCCGAAGCAGCCGGAGATTATGTGGCTGAGGTGGGCTATCTGTCGGATGAGGGAGAGTGGCTGCCGCTGGCGCGTTCGGCGGCGGTGCATGTGCCTGCCTGCGTGCCGGGTGAAACCGAAGGCGACCGGACAGAGGCAGGCCTTGAGACGGGCACTGGGTTGGGCACTGTGTCGGGTGCAGTGCCGCCAGTGGGTGTTCCAACGCCCGTCGCGCCGCCGATTGGGGCGATCGCCCCCAGCCGGATCATCCTGGTGCCCCGCAATGAGAGCGATGCCTATGTGTATTGGGAAGTGTCGGAACAGCGGAAGGCGGCGGCGCGGCAAAACGGCGGCGAAGTCATGGCCCTGCACTTGTACGATGTGACCGAGCGCGAAGCGGGTGGTGTCTTGCGTCCCGTGCGCCAGTTCCAGTGCAATGAAGCCATACCCGATTGCCACATTCCAATCCCGCAGCCCCATCGAGATTATCTGGTGGAACTGGGTTATGTGACGCGCGATCGCCGCTGGATCAAGCTGGCCCAGTCTGAACCCGTTCGAGTGCCGCCAGCATCGGAAGTGATGACAGCAGAACAGGTGCTTGCGAGTGAGTCTGACCCGCTCAGCAACTTCAACTTGAGTGACCTAGATCTGGATGATCTGGATCTTGACCTCTAGCGCGAATACTGGGCGCGAATATTGGGTGCGAGTACTGGGTGCGAGTACTAGGCGCGAATACTGGGCGCGAATACTGGGCGCGAATATTGTTGCCCCCGCGTGGTATCCTTAAAACTTTGAAGAAGCTACCCGGACGGGAACCCACGGCGATTGTAGTTTCACAGTATAATCGCCTGCGTGGGTGAAGTTTTATTGACCTCGCCCGGTGAAGTTTTCAACTCACAAATCCTCTACCTTAGAAAGCATCGAAGAGGCTGTCTAAGTGGACGGATGCCTATAGGTCAGCATCGAGAGTCCTGCGCGTGTTGCAACGCAAGGCGCGCAGATTCTAGCGCGGCTCTCAGGTGTCCAAACACTTAGGTCAGCACTCTAGAAAAGCCTTCTAAGACTATTTTCACGAGGTAATCCTCAAAACCCAACCATGAAACAAAAGCCGTGTGCGGTTCGGGGCATCTTGCCACGAATCTAAACCATGCGGCGACACGCATACAATCAAGTCCCACGCCAGGGGAAGGAGATTCGAAATGACCCTAGATCAACAGCGGGCGATCGCCAGCAAGCCACCTGCAACGGCAATTGTTTCCGCCAGCCCAACCTGTTTATACCCCTGGGATACGGGACATGCCGTTGCCGAAGTGCAGGAATTGCTTCGCGCTCACGGCTATCGGGTCAAGGTCGATGGTGATTTTGGCTGGCTGACGGAAGAAGCAGTTCGCGCCTTCCAGCGGCGGCAAAACCTGCGAGTAGACGGAATTGTTGATCCTGCTACCCTCGCCACCCTCAAGGCCACCCTCCGGCCTGGCTGTCGCACCCTGCGTCCTGGCCATTCTGGAGCCGATGTCTACGTATTGCAGAAAGTGCTGAATCGATTGGGCAGTGCTTTGACCGTAGATGGGGTATTTGGCGAAAAAACGGCTGAGGCGGCGATCGCCTTTCAAGCCAAAAACAGCCTCCCCCCCAGCGGCAATGTCTGTCCCCGCACTTGGACGGCGCTCTACAAAGCGCTCAATCCTGCCCCCCAACCCGCTCAACCTGAGCAATCGAGGGCAAAAATGCATCGTCTGCGCCGTCTGGTGCCCGCCCTAGGGCGAGTTTAGCCAGCCGCTGCCATTGTCGAGTTCAGAGGTCTAACGATTTTGGATAGTCATAGTTGAGTGGGGCGCTTGATTAAAGTGCCCCACTCTTGTTTTGCCCCACTCTGGTCTTGCATGTTTGCAGCGATAGGGGTCTTGCTGCAACAGACTTGCTGCAACAGA
>JBDNCP010000272.1:0-4225 GCA_046719575.1 Cyanobacteriota bacterium | reverse complement strand
TCGAGCCGCGCCAGTCCCGTAGCTAAAAACGTCTTAGACGATGCTTGCTGGTTTACGACTGAGCCTCAATCTCTAGTGTGGTGTGCAGCTCTGAGTTTGCGCCGATGCCTGTTTTCAGTGTGCCGTTGAGGGGGGCAGCATCTCGGTGGTTAGCGCTGGCCACTAGCGCAATGTAGCGATCGCCCACCGCTAGATTTTGTGTCGGGTCATAGCCGCGCCAGCCCGCTCCAGGAAGATAGACTTCTGCCCAGGCGTGCAGTTCGGGATCGTTGCCCGCGTCGGCTTCTTGATAGCCGCTGACAAACCGCGCTGCCAGCCCCACGGCTCGGCAGACTTCCAGAAATAGAACCGTTAGATCGCGGCAAGACCCAGCCTCTTTGCCCCAGGTAATGCTCGGTGGAAATGGCTCACCCGTCTCGCGGATAATGTGGCGGCAGTTGGCATGGATTTGCTGATTGAGTTGCCAGAGAAAGGTAACGGGATTGCCATCGGTTTGTAGCCACAGATCGTTGCCCAACTGGAGGGCAATCGGATCAAAAGCAGGCAGCCCAGCCGCTGAGGTAGCCAGATAGGGCTGAAGTTGTCGATACAGCGAAATGGGGTAGTCGATAGGCAGACGACTGGCCCAGGGTTCTAGCAAAAAGTCAAAGGGATTGGTGCGAAACGTTTCTACCTCCGAAACCGTGACAAACTTAAGTTGCTCTAGTGGTTCATCCCCAAAGGTCAGCCTCAGGACACTGTTTCCCTCCAGGTCTAGATTTTCGGCAATGCGCTCTGGCGCTGGCTCTACCGTCAATGAAAATTTATGCAAGACCTGCGTGACATCACTGCGAGGCCGCAACCGAACCCAGTGCGGGGCAAGCGTCACTGGGCGATCGTATCGATAGGTCGTTGTATGGCGAATCCAGTAGCGCATGGCGGAGGACAAGGGGAGGGGGACGATAGAATGCTGTTATCCAAGCCTGGATGCTTGGGATGATGCTGTGACGTTGGCAACGCTTTGATGCGAGATAAGGCTGGATTTTTGAGGGTTGTCAGGAATATACGGCAATTTCGCCTCCAACCCTCCCAATCTCCGATCGTTGCAACAGGCAGAATCGTCCAAAATATAACTGAAGAATTTTTTTTCTGCTGTGACTCAGTTTCCGCCTCGCGAATCGTCTGCTGCACCGCGCTCTGGCTTGATTCCCTTAGGAATGCAAGATATACACTTTCAGCGGGCGCGGGCTAGCCTGAGGCAGGCAATCGGGCGCTATACCCAAAAAGCGCGATCGCCCCGTCGTAGTGCAGGTGACGTAGAGCTTCAGGCATCGCTCAAGACCGATTTAAACCAGCTTTCGGGAGCGCTCGACAAGCTAAATTGCAGCCTGCTTAGGATTGCGGTGTTTGGGCTAGTGAGCCGGGGCAAGTCGGCGGTGATTAATGGACTGATCGGGCAAAAGCTGCTGCCAACCGGGCCGATCAACGGCGTGACGCAGTATCCCCGCTCGGTCTATTGGGCGCTGCCAGAGAGCGACCTGCGAGTGGAACTGATCGACACGCCAGGACTGGATGAGGTGGGCGGGCAAACCCGAGCCGAGATGGCGCGGGATGTAGCCAATCAAGCCGACTTGATTTTGTTTGTCATTGCAGGCGATATCACGCGCACTGAGTATCAGGCATTGGCAGAATTGCAGGCAGCCCATAAGCCAATGCTGTTGGTATTCAACAAGGCCGATTTGTATCCCGATCAGGATCGAGACGCAATTTACCAGAAGTTGAAAGTTCTCTTTGCGGAAGGGGGCGATCGCGGTCGGCCGTTTCTCATGCCAGAGGACGTGGTGCGCGTCTCAGCGGAGCCTGCGCCCGTGCAGGTGCGGGTGGAATGGCCCGACGGCAGTGTGACTTACGAATGGGAATCGCCGCCGCCACAAATGGAAGAACTGCGGAACCTGCTGGTGGGCATTATCCAAAAAGAGGGAAAGTCGCTGCTGGCGCTGAACGCACTGCGACAGGCGCGAGAAACGGAGCAAGGCATCGCCCGCAAAGCCCTGAAGCTAAACCAAGAGCAAGCCGAGGAACTGATCTGGCAGTTTGCTAAGTGGAAGGCGATCGCCGTTGGCGTGAACCCGATCGCCATTCTCGACCTAGTGGGCGGCGCGGTCACTGATCTGGTGATGATCCGAAATCTGGCAAAGCTCTACGGCCTGCCCATGACCAGCTTTGAGGCGAGCAAGCTGCTCCAGGCGATTTTGTGGAGTTCGGGTAGTTTGCTGCTGGGCGAGGTGGGCAGCGGGCTGCTGCTCGGTGCGGGCAAGAGTGCGTCGGCTGTGGGCGCGATGTTCGACAGCGTGGGCGGGCTGATGGCCTATGGCAGCGCGGCAGTAGCTCAGGGGGCGATCGCCGGATACGGCTCCTACCGTGTTGGCAAAGCCGCCCAGGCCTACCTGGAACGTGGCTGCACTTGGGGCCCAGACGGTCCTAACACAGTGATTCAAGAAATTCTCAGTCAGGTAGACGAAGATACGGTCATGTATCGACTCCAGCGTGAATTAGGTGGGTAGCCAGGAAAAATAAGAAATCAGAAAAAAGAAAAAGAAAAAAACAAAAAAACACAAAAAAACACAAAAAAACACAAAAAGTGCCCCCTGCAATCGCAGAGGGCACTTGCAAACTAGCAACTACTTGCCGATATCGATCCTCAGAACAAGCACACCAGATTAGTCAGGATCTAGTCAAGATCCGGCATCGCCAACACTGGCTCAGATTCGCGGTCGATGCCCTTCTCGAAGCCAGCTGCCGCAGCACGGGCGCGACCCGCGTGCCACAGATGGCCCACCAAGAAGAAGAACGCCAGCACAAAGTGAGATGTAGCCAGCCAAGCACGAGGCGACACAAAGTTCACCGAGTTGATCTCGGTAGCCACACCACCCACCGAGTTCAGCGAACCCAGGGGCGCATGGGTCATATACTCAGCCGCACGACGAGCTTGCCAGGGTTGAATATCGTTCTTGATCTTATCCAGATCCAGACCGTTGGGGCCGCGCAGCGGCTCTAGCCAGGGTCCTTGGAAGTCCCAGAAGCGCATGGTTTCACCACCGAAGATGATCTCACCTGTCGGAGAACGCATCAGGTATTTACCCAGACCCGTAGGACCTTGAGCGGAGCCCACGTTCGCACCCAGGCGCTGGTCACGAATCAGGAAAGTTAGCGCTTGAGCCTGCGAAGCCTCGGGGCCAGTAGGCCCAAAGAACTCGCTAGGATAAACCGTGTTGTTGTACCAGACCATCGTAGAAGCCACAAAGCCCATCAGCGACAACGCGCCGAGGCTATAGGACAGGTAAGCTTCACCCGACCAAATGAATGCACGACGCACCCAGCCAAATGGCTTGGTTAGAATGTGCCATACACCACCGGCAATGCAGATAAAGCCGACCCAAATATGGCCACCAATCACGTCCTCCATGTTGTTGACGCTGACAATCCAGCCTTCGCCACCAAACGGAGACTTCAGCAAATAGCCGAAAATCGTCACCGGGTTCAACGTCGGGTTGGTAATCACGCGAACGTCACCGCCACCCGGTGCCCAAGTGTCATAGACACCACCAAAGAACATTGCCTTGAACACCAGCAGGAAAGCACCCAGACCCAGCAGAATCAGGTGATACCCGATGATGTTGGTCATCTGGTTCTTGTCTTTCCAGTCATAACCAAAGAAGGAAGAGTATTCCTCCAGCGTTTCGGGGCCACGAACGGCATGGTAAATGCCGCCCAAGCCCAGAACTGCGGACGAGATCAGGTGCAGCACACCCACCACAAAGTAGGGGAAGGTGTCAAGAACTTCACCACCAGGGCCTACACCCCAACCCAGTGTCGCCAAGTGAGGTAGCAGAATTAGACCCTGCTCGTACATGGGCTTTTCAGGCACGAAGTGAGCCACTTCAAACAGGGTCATCGCGCCTGCCCAGAAAACAATCAAACCAGCGTGGGCAACATGAGCGCCCAGCAACTTTCCAGAAAGGTTAATCAGACGAGCGTTGCCGGCCCACCAGGCAAACCCAGAGGATTCCTGGTCGCGGTTTCCGGCAACCATTGAGTTACTAGAGAGCGTTACCACGGGGCAGTACCTCTTCGGGGAATACAAACTGTTCGTGAGGCTGGTCTTGGGGAGCCATCCAAGCGCGGATGCCCTCATTCAGCAGAATATTCTTGGTGTAGAACGTCTCAAACTCTGGGTCTTCCGCAG
>JBDNCP010000271.1:0-4252 GCA_046719575.1 Cyanobacteriota bacterium | reverse complement strand
CACTGATTCGTCACAAGCTGACGTATCGGGATGGGTGCAAAGATGCGATCGCTTTTATCAACAACATTTATTAGGTAGGTGACATGACAGACATTCTGGAAAAGGCCCTAGAGTGGGCCAACCAAAACCGTCCCACAACCTCGACGCAGCACAGGGCTGCATTCGCAAACTCCGTCGCCTACCTGGTGACGGGTGCAAGCGGCGGGTACGGGGGGCCATCACTCCGGGAACACCTTGTCTCCTGGAGCCTCGGCACGGTCGGGGCGGTCAATATTGGCGGGCAAGCCATGACGACTATCACGCCCGGTAGGCTGCCAATGCCAGGGCAGTGGACTTTTGAGGCGGCGGTTGCCCATGCCGCTCCATTATGCTTCAACCATGCGTCGAAGTACCTGAACACGCTGCTCCAGATTCAGGAGCGGGAGTATTGCTTTGACGACGATCCCGCAGACCTAGAGGCACTGCGGGGAAAATAAAAGGGCGATCGCCCCTCCCGACCCCAGAGATTCAGGCAATTATTAATGCCTGGATCTCTGGGGATTTCCAAAGGGCGATCGCCCTAACGAATCAATGGCAACGCCGACACAAGCAGCGTGTGTGCAAGGGGGTAAACCGCGATGGTTCTCCCTGCACACACGTTTTGGCGCGGCAGGCAAAAGGCGATTACTGCAAACGGCACCGTCACCAGAACCCGAAGGTTAAGACAGCGGTGCAAAAAAGCAAAAAATCTAAATCCCAAACAACGTAGCGCGATTGCCTATGTCTACACAGCAAGGCGATCGCGCTTTTGATCTGTTACCACTCGCGGCGCTCTAAACAGGCGTGGGGTCGAACCTTTTTGGGCAGATCGCGGTCGGTTGTCCAGATTTTGATCCACCACGCGCCGTTGTCGTGCCATTGGTCAATGGTTTTGGCGGCATCGAGGGCGATCGCCACCACTTTTTTCGCTTCGGATTCTGTTTCGGCCCAGAACGTATAGATCATGATTTTAGGTTTTCAATCAGGTTGCTGCACTCGCTGTTGGCATCTTCGAGCTTGTCCCATTGCAGGACAAGCTCACCGAGAATCTGGCCGCGCTCTGCTGGTGACAAATTGGGCAACAAATCACGGATTTCTTTCAGGGTAGTGAATACGTCGTCGATTTTCTGGCCCAGCAATCGGGTTGCGATGATTGTCGTTTCGTATTGGCTATTCATCGGTTCCTCTATAGGTGTGAAAATTTAGGGTCGGCGATCACTGTAATTCACTTCTTCTACACAGATTTCAACCGGAACGTTAAGTCGTGTAGATGTGGCACGAATGTGAAGGGCAGCCCCTAAGCAAAACAGCTCCGCAACCAAACGATTGGGAGCTACCAGGATTAGCCTGTCCCACTGTGGCACAACACGCCAGCCAGCGGGGAGATAGACTGGCAGTTCATAAAAATCGAGTGAATGCATTGGCGATCGCCTCCATGCTTGGCCCTTCAACAAAGGTTGTAACCCTTGGCTTTCCCAGCCAAATCTCAAGGGTGGCGATCGCTTTTGGCGCAGGGCGGCACCCAGCCGCGCCCCACCACAATGCTTTCTAGCAGCAGGGGCGCGCTATGGTCAGGGATTGGCGTGAAGCCAATATTGCTTTGGGCGTGTCTGCCATAAACGGGATCTGTAAATTGCTTCAATTATATCACGGGTAATCTTCAGTAAACACAGGGGATTAAATTTATTAAAATTCTGTCCTAAAAGATCGAGGCTCCTATAGGATCTTTTTAGGTCATAAAAGATCAAAAAAATGCCTAAAGTTAATATTGGTTCAGTAGATCTAAGCGATCGCACAGCCGCTTGGCTGAAAGTCGCAGCCCATATCAACAGCGAATCGCTGCGGGTAAGGGTAGCAAAAGCATTGGATGGACACATCAAACGTTTTAAGCCCACCTACGCGGCAGATATCAAGTTTTTGGCGCGTAGGTGGAATGTAACTTGGGAGGAAATGTTTGTACTGCTAGTGCAGCATGAGCCGCCTTACAGCCCAGAAGAGATCGCTTGGGCTAAAGAACAGCCCCCGCTGATTATCTGGGAGGAGGAACGCACGCAGTTTGGGGTGGAGCTGCCAGAACGCCCCGCAACTGAACAAAAAACGGAGCTGAGTAATGATTAGCGTGAATGACCGGGTGTTGGAGTCGCGATCGCGTTTGGCGGATCTCCCGATGGAGATTTTGCGACCGCTATGTGATGTATTGCTGGAAGAAATGGGGGAGCCTAGCGACAGTGCCGAAAAAGAGGCGATCGCCCTGCTAGAGCGGCAACAGTATGACGAAGCTAAGCGGTTATGTTTGTCAGATCCTTGCAATCCCTACTTGGCGGCAATCTCGTGTATCGCTTCTGCATGGCGATCGCCAATGGTGGCGGACTCGGTGCTTCGCGATGCGGCCCGTCATGCCGCCGACGTTGCAAAGCGCAGGGCTGAGCGACGGATTGCGATCGCCTTTGCACGAGTGCTGTCTAACTAAACTCCATTGCTGGGGCCCTAGAAAAAATCGCCGCCACCGCCGCGCCAAACTCGCGTTCGATCGTTTCCAGCCCTTCCTTGGGCGAAGAGGCAATATCTTCGGCGTAGTCGTGCAGCAGGGCGGCGATCGCCTCATCTTCGCTGCCGCCTGCCTCCAGCACCAATGCCGAGACCGACAGCAGGTGCGCTAGGTAGGGTGTGCCGTCTTTTCGGACTTGGTTGAGGTGGGCGATCGCGACGAATTGCAGGGCATAAACGTAGCGATCGCCCAAGACCGGGGTTTCCGTGAAATTAGCCATCTTGTGGATGTTCCCCGTACACTTCCATTTGAAAGCTGTAGTACTCGGCACAAGTTTCCACGCCATCGGGAATGCCGTACACTCCCCAGTCTCCACCGGGGAGGCTCATAGAGCCACTGTACGCAGCTTCTCGCACCATGCTGATAGGGAACAGGCAGGCACCCTCTAGCATTCTGCGATTCTCTGTGGTGTCCGGTACTCGCCAGCCGGGAGCCTCAATGAATGAGGCGATGCCCGTGTAGTTGGGGTGCGTGTTGGGAGTACATGCGACGATTGTTTCTTCAGGGTAGTTAGCGATCGCTGATTGACTAAATAGCATGTCGGCTCCTTTGTGAGATTTGATTGCAAGTCATGAAAGCGAAACCTGACTTACGAAACCTGACTTAATTTCCGCCGCAGTGGTAGCAGTCCCAACCCTGACGCCAGCTTTCCCCGTTGTGCCCAGTATTACTGGTGCCGCAATAGCAGCAGATATCGCCCACCCTTCCAAGTGGGACGCCGGGTATAAGAACCGGGCGATCGCCGTCAAACTAAAATGTCAACCCCATCGCACCTAACACTTTGCTAGTGTCAGACGCTAGGCGCACCACTTTGTAGGGTGCTGCCATCTGGGAGGCTAGCGGGTGTCCTGAGGACTTCGCCATGCTCTGCATTGGCAGGGAGACAATCAGGACATCCCCTGGATCAACCGACTCAGGAAGACCGACTGCCTCGCCGTAGTGAGTGCGGACGGTCGGAATTCCGTTGATCGACTCACCCTCGACGGTAGAGGTCGCAATCCGGGCGGAACCGGAGGACTCGAACTCAGCGATCGGATCGCCTTCCACCCCATCGGCAACCCAAACGGTCGGGCCGGTGGAGCGAAGGTTTACGAACTGAGTCTCGGCGTAGAACTGAACTGTATGGGGGGTTAGGTTGATGACTTTCATTGTGCTCTCCTTGATTGCTTTTCGCTTACATAATCAATATAGCCGTTTATAGCTATTTAACAAGTATCTAGCTATAAAACTAACTTATGAGGACGACCCTAAATACTTGCTTTTGCCTATAGCTATTTAAGCAGCATGTAGCTATAGGCAGGCTAAACTGTAATTCTAGCACCGTAGCGATCGCCCTCACCGTCCCTGTCCCGCCCCTGCTCCTGCACCTGTGAACGGACGGCCTTGTACTGGACGGCCTTGTACTGGACGGCCTTGTACCGGGCGGCGAGGTCATCCCGCGCCGCCGCGCCCGCCTCGCCGCACCACTCAAACTGCACCTGGCCCGGGGCGCGGGTTGCGGCCCAGTACATCCCCCTCATCCGTCGCACTCCTCGTCGCGCTCCTCACGGTCACCCCGCCGTCGGGGTTCCGCTCGAAGGCGTACCGCTGGCCTGTTACGCGCTGGCCGCCCGCCTTGCCCGCCACTTCCGCCTCTTCCGCCAGGGCCGCCAGCGCAAAGGCAAAGCCCCGGGCCTCTGGATCACC
>JBDNCP010000270.1:0-4297 GCA_046719575.1 Cyanobacteriota bacterium | reverse complement strand
ACGGGACTGGCGCGGCTCGAACGCGCGACCTATCGCTTAGGAGGCGATCGCTCTATCCAACTGAGCTACAGCCCCAGAGGTAAATTGGGAAGACCCAATCCAAACTTTCTAAGCCAATCATAGCAGCAACCCGAAATAAGGCAGTGACAGACGGTAAACACGCCCCAGCGCGTTACGGTTCACCGTCAATCTGAATCGCGCCTGCTTTTTACACTAAAGAATATGCAGCACAAGCAGGCCCCTAGCACCTCCGCCACCGACCAACCCGATGAGGTAAGGGAACCCTCCACCCGGACACAATTTCTGCCGGAAACGATTTCTGCCTGTTAATTTCTGCTTGTGCTGATGAGCGCAAGCCTGCTTTCAGGCAGCTTTGCATGCAAGGCGGCGATCGCCCCCCAAACTGCCAATCCGTAGCGAGTTCACAACCGCCCTACGCCAGGTTCGGGAAATACGACTTCATCGAACTCGGAAAAGATACGCAGTATATAGATTGGGAACCACTGCCGCCGACGGGTTAGGTCAGTGCTTGCTGAAGTCACTCCAGCCTGAGAGAGTGTGCAGCTTAAGTGCAGCTTAAGCGGGCATATAGCCCAGACATAAACGCCCAAATCGCTGGGCAGGGCAATCGCACTCAATGCTCAGCTTAGAACCGGGTATCGAGGCGATCGCCCATCGGTTAATCAAGACTTGGAACTGTATCTGAACCGGAGACTATCTATGGCAAAAGTTGTTGGAATTGACCTGGGAACCACTAACTCCTGCGTGGCAGTGATGGAAGGCGGCAAGCCCACGGTCATCGCGAACGCAGAAGGGTTCCGTACAACGCCCTCCGTCGTTGCGTTTGACCCAAAGACCAAAGAGCGTCGCGTGGGTCAGATTGCCAAGCGGCAGGCCGTGATTAACCCCGAAAACACGTTTTACTCAGTCAAGCGCTTCATCGGTCGCAAGTTTGACGAAGTGACCCACGAAACGACTGAAGTCCCCTACAAAGTGCTGAATGTCAACGGCAATGTCAAGCTCGACTGCCCCGCTGAAGGCAAGCAGTTTGCGCCTGAAGAAATCTCGGCCTTGGTGCTGCGGAAGCTTAAGGAAGATGCTACCAAGTATTTGGGCGAAGAAGTAACCCAAGCGGTGATTACGGTTCCCGCTTACTTCAACGATTCCCAGCGGCAAGCCACGAAGGACGCAGGCAAAATCGCAGGTCTAGAAGTTCTGCGGATTATCAACGAGCCGACGGCGGCCTCTCTAGCCTACGGTCTAGACAAAAAGAGCAACGAAACCATCCTAGTGTTTGACCTAGGCGGCGGTACGTTTGACGTGTCGATTCTGGAAGTGGGCGACGGCGTGTTTGAAGTGCTGGCGACGGCTGGCGATACCCACTTGGGTGGCGACGACTTTGATAAGAAGATTGTGGACTACTTGGCCGAAGAGTTTAAGCGCAACGAAGGCATCGACCTCCGCAAAGACAAGCAAGCCCTGCAACGCCTGACAGAAGCGGCTGAAAAAGCCAAGATTGAACTATCCAGCGTCACCCAGGCCGAAATCAACCTACCCTTTATCACCGCTACTCAAGACGGGCCTAAGCACCTCGACATAACGCTAACCCGCGCCAAGTTTGAGGAACTATGCTCTGACCTGATTGATCGCTGCCGCATCCCCGTCGAAGCCGCCCTGCGCGATTCGAAGCTGTCGAAAGACAACATTGATGAAGTGGTGCTGGTGGGCGGTTCTACCCGGATTCCTGCTGTGCAGGAAGTGGTGAAGCGGATGTTGGGCAAAGAACCCAACCAGACGGTAAACCCGGATGAGGTGGTGGCCGTCGGCGCTGCAATTCAGGCGGGTGTGCTGGCGGGCGAAGTGAAGGACATTCTGCTGCTTGACGTGACCCCCCTATCGCTGGGTGTGGAAACCCTGGGCGGCGTGATGACCAAGATCATCCCGCGCAACACAACGATCCCTACCAAGAAGTCGGAAGTGTTCTCAACGGCAGCAGATGGGCAGACCAATGTGGAAATCCACGTCCTGCAAGGGGAACGCGAGATGGCTTCGGACAACAAGAGCCTGGGAACCTTCCGACTGGATGGCATTCCCCCTGCGCCCCGTGGCGTGCCGCAAATCGAAGTGACCTTCGACATTGATGCCAACGGCATTCTAAACGTCCGCGCTAAGGACAAGGGCACTGGTAAGGAGCAGTCTATCAGCATTACGGGTGCTTCGACCCTGCCGAAGGACGAAGTGGAGCGGATGGTGAACGAGGCCGAGCGCAACGCCGCCGCCGACAAGGAGCGCCGCGAAAAAATCGAGTTGAAGAACCAGGCTGATTCGCTAGCGTATCAGGCAGAGAAACTGCTAGCGGATCAGGGCGACAAGGTTCCCGCAGCCGACAAAACCAAGGTAGAGGGACTGGCGAAGGATCTGCGGAATGCGATCGCCCAGGAAAACACCGACAGCATCAAGTCGCTGATGAGCGAGTTGCAGCAGGCGCTCTATAGCCTCAGCAGCAACCTCTATCAGGGGAGCAACGGAAGCGATGGTGGTGCAACGCCTCCGGGTGGAGATGCAGGAACCACTTCTAGCGGCGGCGACGATGATGTCATCGATGCGGAGTTCTCGGAAACCAAGTAGCACTCACGCTGCAACAAGAACGGTTTGGTACGGTTCTAAAACCTGATTTAACCGGAATAAAAGGGGGGGCGATCGCTCCCCTTTTCTTGTGCCTAAATTCTGCCCTTGCCCCAGGCAGATAAAGTCACAAAATCTTAACAATAGAACGACTTCGGAGCCGATCCCGATTCCCCAAAAAGTTATGCTTTCCTGACAATTCGATCCCAGCAAAACCTGTAATCTCGTGAAGTCCTGATTATTCAACCTTTTCCACCCCTTGACCGAATAGGAATTTTTACGCACTATAGGTCTTAACGATTCGATCCCCGTGATCCCAAAAGGTTTATAAGTTCCGTTGGTGATCCCCGCAGATAGCATGGCTAGCGTCCATTTGGGCAGGGTGTCAATTCGTCATTCCTTTACCCACTTCTTCATCCCTTTACTGGAGGAAAATCATGGCACAGGAACGCCCACCCCTGGAAGAGATGACGCTCCGGCAGTTGCGCCGTGTGGCCAGCGAGTTCAACGTCTCACGCTATAGCCGCATGAGAAAGGAGCAGCTTATCGCCGCCATTTTGAGCGCTCAGCGGGCTGCGGGCTATGCGCCTGCATCGTCTCGTCTGGTCGAAGCACAGGCGGAGGTCGAAGCAGCCAAGTTTGATGTGGGACAGAGCGATCGCGCTCCTGTTTCCTTGGCAGAAGTCGATGAACCCCTCAGCGATCTCCCCGACGGCTATGGCGAAAGCCGCATTGTGTTAATGCCCCGCGACCCGCAGTGGGTCTACGCCTACTGGGACATTCCCAATAGCCAGAAAGAAGAATTGCGTCGGCAGGGCGGTTCGCGACTGGCGCTGCGACTCTACGACGTGACTGATATCAACATGGCGGTGCAGCGCCCCCACAGCCTTCAGCAATATGAATGTGACGAGCTGGCGCGGGAGTGGTATCTGCCCGTTCCCGTGAGCGATCGCGACTATCTGGTTGAAATTGGCTACGTCTGTACCGATGGCCGCTGGCTGGTGCTGGCCCAATCCGCTCCGGTGCGCGTCCCCCCGGTCTATCCCTCGGATTGGGTCGATGACCAATTCATCACCGTCACCTGGGACGAAGAACTGGTCGGCAAGCAGTTTCTGGAACTGGTGCCCCCCGCCAAACGGGGAGCCGCCGCCGATTCCATCTACGACCGACTCTTTGGCGAGGCGATGGTCGGCGGGCAGCGGGTCGATGCATCGCTGATGGGCGCAGTGCCCAATGTGGCTGGGTCGCTGTTCGGCTCGGTTCACATGGCCGAGAAGGCCGTCAGTTCCTATGTGTTCCCGTCAGGTGCAGGGCTGTGGGCTGTCCCCACGATGTCGGGAATTACAGCATCGGGCGTGGGCATGGGCTACACGATGTCTGGCGTGGGCTTTTCTGGCGTGGGCTACACTGCTTCGGGTGTGGGCTACATGGCATCGGGTGCTGGTCTGGCCTACACCGCGTCAGGCAGCGGGCTGGGCTTCTCCGCCTCTGCGCCGCCGATCCGTCCCCGCAAATTCTGGCTGATTGCCGATGCTGAACTGATTGTCTACGGCGCAACGGAGCCGGATGCCACCGTCACCATCGGTGGACAGCCGATCAAGCTCAATCCCGACGGCACCTTCCGCTTCCAAATGTCTTTCCAGGACGGGCTGATCGACTATCCCATCATGGC
>JBDNCP010000027.1:0-38580 GCA_046719575.1 Cyanobacteriota bacterium | reverse complement strand
TTTTCGTTCTTCGTTTTTCTTTTGATGGTGAGATGATGGGTCTTGCAGGAGGCTGTTGGGCGTAGCCGTAGCGCAGCGTCCCCTTGAAACTAGGATGCCTTGAAACTTAGGATGCATTGTGATGGCGCTCAGATATCACTACGGAACCTACTTCCAGAAATACCTACTTCCAGAAATAATGATGCCCATCGAGGTTATGCCGATTGCGTTCAGTTGCGAAGTTGATCTAGTTCATTTGTTCACTTTAACAGGGACATCCCGAACCCCCCAACCCCTAGAATGCGGTCTTACTCTCTAGTGGCTCCGGCCAAAATCAATCTTTATTTGGAAATTATTGGCGATCGCCCTGATGGGTATCACGAACTGGCGATGGTGATGCAGAGCGTGTCGCTAGCAGATCGGGTTGACCTGCGGGCAAATGGCGTGGAGCGGTTTCGCCTGAGTTGCGACTCGCCAGAAATTCCCACAGACGAGAGCAATCTAGCCTTCAAGGCGGCTAGGCTAATGGCACAGCGCTATCCCAAGGCCTACGCCCAGTTTGGTGGGGTGGATATTGCGCTGCACAAGCGGATTCCGGTGGGGGCGGGGCTGGCGGGCGGCTCGACCAACGCGGCGGCGGTGCTGGTGGGGCTGGATCTGATGTGGGGACTGGGCTTGACCCAGATGGAATTGCAAGAACTCGCGGCAACGCTGGGGTCGGATGTGGCCTTTTGTATTGGCGGTGGAACGGCGATCGCCACGGGTCGCGGTGAACAGCTAGATCCGCTGCCCAGCGTGGATTATCTCTGGGTGGTGTTGGCGAAATATCGCAGTCTGCCGATTTCCACCGCTTGGGCCTACAAGACCTATCGGCAGCGGTTTGAGGGAACCTATGCCCGCGATACTGACTCACTCCAGCAGCGGCTAGAGCGGGTTCACGCGGGGCCGATGGTGGGGGCGATCGCCCAGCGCGACGGCTCCAAAATTCCCCAATTGCTCTACAACGACTTTGAGCGGGTGGTTTTTCCTGACTATCCCAAGGTGGCAGCCCTAAAGCAGCAGTTGCTCGACTTGGGCGCAGCGGGGGCGCTGATGTCGGGGTCGGGGTCTACAGTATTTGGGCTGGCCCACTCTCAGGAAAAAGCCGAAGCGCTGACAGCGGCCCTGCGCGAACAGCAGCCTGACCCAGATCTGGAAATCTGGGTGGGCCAGTTGATTGCGAAAGGTATCCATTTGGCTCCGTAATCCGAAATTTGGGGTATTGGGTGGGTATGAAGGAACAGCGCGACTTGGCGCTCTCCGTGCCCCCTTTCGAGGAATTAACCCATGCCCCCAACCCAGCCATCGCTTGCATCTAAAGCATCCGAAACCCGCTATCTCAACCCAGAGCGCGAATGCGACCTGGTGATGAAAGGCGGCATTACCAGCGGCATTGTCTATCCGCCTGCTATTTGCAAACTAGCTGGCGAGGGAAAGTATCGCTTTCGCAGCGTGGGCGGCACCTCGGCCGGGGCGATCGCCGCTGCGGTGACAGCCGCCGCCGAGTTTGGACGGGAAACACCCTGGGACGGTCAGGCTAGCGGGTTTGACCGCCTTGACACGCTGAGTCAGCAGCTTTGCGAAGAAGGATTCTTGCTCAGCCTGTTTCAACCAGATCCAAAGCTAAAGCCACTGATGGATGCGCTGATGGCGATTTTGGGCATCTCGCCCGACCCCAAAACAGGCAAATCGCGCAGAGCCGCTAGTGCCCAAGGCGCAAAACCTAAAAAATCCTGGCTCCAGCGCATTCAGGAATTGCTCGACATCACCCGCCGCACCAGCCCTGCCAGCGCCCGCAAGGGAACCCTTTGGGGTCTGCTGGGCAGTGGGGTGCTGGCGCTGGTGCTGGGAACCCTGGCGGCGATCGCCTTTGGCATTGCAGGCTGGCTGACGGGCAACACAGTGGCGCTGGGCGACTATCTGCTGGGGGTGGGCGTGCTGGCGGTGATGTTCATTCTGCTAGATCGACTGCTGGGCGTGGGCACGCTGGCGGCGGGCGCAGTGGATTTGTATACTGCCCTGTTCAAAATGCTGCCCGACAACCTGTTTGGCATTTGCACCGGCCATATCCCAGAGGAAAACCGTGGACCAACCCCCAACCCCATTGCGCTGACAGACTGGCTCAGCGTCAACATCAACAACCTGGCAGGGCTAGACAAAACCGGGCGACCGCTGACCTTTGGCGATCTGCGAAAGAAGCCTTTTCCCGATGGCACAATTCCCGACTTCGAGAACGGCAAATACAACATCGACCTGCGCGTAGTGACGGCCAACCTCAGCCACAATCGCCCCTACACGCTGCCCTTTGAGCCAGATCACCGCTTTATTTTCAATCAGGAAGAATTTAGCAGGCTGTTTCCCAGTAATGTCGTCCAGCATCTGGTCGAGAAGGCAGGGCGGCGGCCACAATATGACCTGCCAAAGGGCTATTACTTTCTACCTGACCCCGATGATCTGCCTGTGGTCGTGGCCACGCGCATGAGCCTCAGCTTTCCGGTTCTAATTAGTGCGGTGCCGCTTTACACGGTTTCCCAGTCGTGCCTCAATCGCCACCAACCGGGCGATGTAATTAGAGTAGACCTTGCAAAAAATTCCAAGGATTTGCAGCAAAACTGGTTTAGCGATGGCGGCATTTGCAGCAACTTCCCGATTCACTTCTTCGATTCCTGGCTGCCCACGCGCCCGACCTTTGGCATTAACCTGGGTTCGGTCTCAGAGGATGTGCTGCAAGCCAGACCTGGATTGGATATAGCGGCAACGCGCACCATTAATCCGGATTACCTGAGTGAGCCGCCCAATTCGCCCGATCTGCCAACAGAGCGATCGCAGGAGAGTAACCGCATCTTGAATCAGGACGTGTTTTTGCCGCGCCCCGACGATCGCCAGGCTCCCGAATGGGTCGATTTGCAATCCAACTTGCTGGCCTTTGCGTGGCAAATGTTCCAAACGGCGCAAAACTATCGCGACACTAGCCAGGCCGGACTGCCGGGCTATCGCGAACGAATTGCCCAAGTGCGCCTGGCCCACGATGAAGGCGGCCTCAATCTGGCAATGGACAAAACCACGATTGAGGGCGTAATGAACAAGGGCAAAACTGCGGGCGACAAGCTTATTGATGAATTCAACTTTGAGGATCACCAGTGGGTGCGGTTCCGGGTGCTGATGGGGCTGTTGGAAGAACGGTTGACGCAGCTAGAGGAAGTGGCCTTGGCCACAAAGAAGTTTGACTACGAAAAGCTGACGAGCCACCATGACAACTATCCCTACTCCTATCCCGACGATATTCATGCCAAGAAGGCTCGGGAATGCGTCGAGCGGATGCGCCAATCGGTAACGACCTTCTGGGCGTGTGCGCCTTCCCTAGACGAGAAGCTTCCGCAGCCGAAGACGGTGCTGCGGACGATGCCGGAGTTGTAGAGCGTCTTCGGGACGCTCTAGACCAGCCGCCACGCGGCCGACGGCCGAAGATAGTGCTGCGGACGATGCCGGAGCTGTAGGGATTGAAAGTTTAGCGCTGGGGGGCGTGTTGCCGAGTCGGGTGATGAATCCCCTCGTTCTGCCTGCACCCTTTTCTAGTCCACCAAAGGCTTTAGAAGGTCTCAAGCTCTCTCCCGCAGGAGAGGGACTTTGATTAGACCTCCTAAGCTCAGTAGATGGACAGCTAAGTAGGTGGACACAAATAAACATAAAATCAAGAACCCTGCGCTGCTCGCTGTGCGGGCAACAGGGGGTTTGGAATCCGGTTTTAATCTGGTCTACGACTTACATACATGATACGCACGAGAAATTATCCAAAACCATTCACATAAAAATCATCCAAATGCATGAGTCTTTTCATAAGTTAACTGAATGCAAAAACTCTTTACCTATAAAGCGGGCTGAACTAAGGTGGAAAACAACCACTCAAGGTTGGAGGATGTCATGCAAACACCCCTTAAGTCTTCTGCGGGCGATCGCCTCTCCTGGCTTACTCGTGATCATCTGGTTCACGCCCTCGAAACCATTCAAGACTGGATAGTGATTTCGCTCTGCGTAGGGCTGTTTAGCTTCATGGTGCTGCAAATTCGCCAGATGTTTTTGTCGCTGTTGCCGCCGCTCAACTTTCAAGAGGTCACCGCTGATATTCTGTTTCTGCTGATTTTGGTAGAGCTATTTCGACTGCTGATTATTTACCTGCAAGAGCAGCGCGTGTCGATTGGCGTGGCGGTTGAAGTTTCGATCGTGTCGGTGCTGCGCGAGGTGATTGTACGGGGTGTGTTGGAAACTTCGTCCACTCAGATTCTCTCAGCCTGCGCCTTTTTGGTCGTTATGGCGCTGCTGCTGGTGGTGCGGGTGTGGCTGCCGCCGACGTTTGAAGGCATCGACCCTGAAAAATTTGTGTCTAATCGTCGTCGGGCTGCTTGGGGCGAGTTTCCCAGACGGACTGACACTCGACACACTCACATGGGAGATACTAGCCCTTAGGAGCGTTTGCCGACCCAGTGCCGAGTTGTACTGAATCCTTGATCGCTAACCCTTGCAACACTTGAGGATTTCCTATGGCTGAGCTAAGACCTAAAGACGTGCAAGTGGCAGAAATTGGTGCAAATACCTTAGTCCTGCGATCGCGCACGTTTGACCGTCTCAAATTTGAGGTGGAATACGCCCGCCAAAAGGGAACCACCGCCAATGCTTACCTGATCCAGGCAGACCAGACCGCCCTGATCGATCCGCCCGGGGCTTCCTTCAGCGGGCTATTTATCGAAGAACTGGCGCACCATGTCTACCTCCAGCGGATCAGCTATGTCATTCTCAGCCACGTTAACCCCAATCGGCTTTCCACACTAAAGGATTTGCTTAACCCCGAAGTGGCTGCCCAAGTTACCTTGGTCTGCACGCGGGCGGCAGAAGTGGTGCTGCGGGAGTCGTTTCCAGAGCAAGCGCTGCGAATCCTAGTGGCGAATGCAGAGGACACCATCGACTTGGGCCAGGGACACTGCCTGCACTTTATTCCTACACCGACACCGCGACACCCCGACGCGCTTTGCACCTACGACCCTGCGACCCGCATCCTGTATACCGACAAGCTGTTTGGAGCGCATCTGTGCGACGATGCGCTGTATGACGAACACTGGCGATCGCTCACGGATGACCGCCGCTACTATTTCGACTGCATCCATGCGGCCCAGTCCAAACAGGTCGAAGCCGCGCTCGATCGCCTGTCAGAGGTGACTCACAAGGCGTTGATCCTAGCTCCAGGTCATGGGCCCTTGGTGCGCTATAGCGCCAGCCGTCTGGTGTTTGACTATCGCTCTTGGTGCGAACAGCAGGATCAGCAGGACTTTAGCGTGGCGCTGCTGTATGCCTCTGCCTATGGCAACACGGCGACAATGGCGGCGGCGATCGCCCGTGGGCTGACCCAGGCCGGTGTGACGGTGGCCTCGATCAACTGCGAATTTGCTGACCCAGATGAAATTACGGCGGCGATCGCCAAAACCGACGGCTTCATCATTGGGTCGCCAACGCTAGCCGGCCATCCCCCCAGCCAGATTCAGACGGCCTTGGGCATTGTCCTGTCTACTGCGCCCAAGACTCGGCTGGCGGGTGTGTTTGGCTCCTTTGGCTGGAGCGGCGAAGCGGTGGACTTGCTAGAAACTAAGCTGCAAGACTCTGGCTATACGCTGGGCTTTGAGACGCTGCGGGTCAAGTTTTCGCCAACTGACGAAGTATTGCAGCAGTGCGAAGCCGCCGGAGCCGAATTTGCCCAAACGCTCAAGAAAACCCGCAAAAGCCGCACCCTGCGGCAGCCTGTCGCCGACGCCCGCAGCGATCGCACGGAACAGGCCGTGGGTCGGGTCACGGGTTCCCTCTGCGTAATGACAGCCAAACAGGGCAGCGCCGACATCGGCATCCTCACCTCCTGGGTATCGCAGGCGACCTTCAATCCGCCGGGGCTGACCATTGCCCTAGCCAAAGACCAGGCCGAGGCGCTGCTGCCCCAAAACGGCGATGGCTTTGTGCTGAATATCCTGAAGGAGGGCCGAAACCTGCGCCGCCACTTTCAAAAACCGATGCAGCCCGGAGAAGATCGCTTCGCGGCCGTTGCTACCCACCCTGCTAGCAATGGCTGCCTAGTGCTAGACGAGGCGATCGCCTTTCTAGAATGCCGAGTGCAAAGCCGGATGGAGTGTGGCGACCACTGGCTCATCTACGCCAGCGTAGACAACGGCAAAGTGCTGGAAACCGTGGGCGTGACCGCCGTTCAACACCGCAAATCTGGGACGTACTATTAAAAAAGTAAAAAAGAAGAACGAAGAATGAAAAGAGAAAAAAGAAAAACCGTTCTTCCCTCTTCGTTCTTCGTTTTTCCCTCTTCGTTTTTCCCTCTTCCCTCTTCCCTCTTCTCAATCGCCCAAGAGCGCCTGAAACTCTGGGTGATGGCGCACGTTGTCAAAACTGGAATCCGTTTGCGCCATGACGCGGTAGAGATTGGGACTGAGTACTACGGCCCGATGCAGATTTCTTAGGGTGCGCTCCAGATCTCCCTGGAGGCTGCGGGCGCAGGCTTTGCCATACCAAGCTTCGGGATTGTCGTCTTTACACTGCAAAGACTGATCGAAACTGGCGATCGCCTCTTCAAACCGCTCCAGCTTGACCAGAATAATGCCGCGATAGCTCCAGGCATAGTGGCAGGTGGGCTTGATCGTCACCGCTGTTTCCAGGCTAGTCAGGGCTTCATCATAGCGACGCAATGCGCCCAGCGCCAGACCCCGGTTATACCAAGCGCGATAGTTGTCAGGGCGCAGTTCCACCACCTTGTCAAAACTGGCGATCGCCTCTCGATAGCGATATAGCCGATTTTGAGCATAGCCCCGGTTATACCAAGCTTTGGCATCAGTTGGGTCAAACTTTACCGCCTTATCAAAACTGGCGATCGCCTCTTCATAGCGCTCCAGCCGGGCCAGCGCAATGCCTTTGCCATGCCAGGCCAAGGCGTTTTTGGGCTTGAGCTTCAGCGCCCGCTCAAAGCTGGCGATCGCCTCTTCGTCATATTCCAGCGCATGCAGCGCAAAGCCCCGCTTCATCCAGGCTTCGGGATGGTCAGGCTGCTGCTGCAACAAACGGTCAAACCGCGCCACTGCGCCCTCATACCGACCAACCCCGTAGAGCGCCATGCCCTGATCGAGCCAGGTGTTTAAATCTTGTGTATGCTCTTGAGCCGGATCTGCTGGAACAACTGGGTTTTGCACTCGATTTTGAATAGGATCAACTGGATTAACTTCAGCCTGATTAATCTGATTAATCTGATTAACTTGATTTTGCGTCTGACTCATAGCACCACTAAGTCATCGCGCCACCCGGCGGAGAAGCTGATAAAAAAGCAAAAATCCTGCTTTCTCTTAAGGTAATCGAGAATGCAGAATTAGCCATTTGATTAGCCATTTATCAACATCCCGTGAGATGGGCGTTTAGTTTCCCGAAGCGTTTCATTCATAATGATGAAGTCCCAATCTCGCCATGCACCCTTCTGAAAGCTAGTATGCCCAGGTTGAATAGGGTTTCATAGCGGGAAATTACGTGAAATGACGGGTGATATGGCGGATTTTCGGATAGAGCGTGACTCGATGGGTGAAAAGCAGATTCCCAACGGCGTGTATTACGGCATTCAAACCCTGCGGGCGGTCGAAAATTTTCCCATTAGCGGGCTAAAACCATTGCCGACGTACATCGATGCCTGTCTGCTGATTAAAAAAGCAACGGCGATCGCCAATGGCGAACTGGGCTGCATTTCTGAAGAGCTAAGTCGGGCAATCGTGCAGGCAGCAGACGAGGTGCTGGCAGGCAGCCTGCGCGACCAGTTTGTGGTGGATGTGTATCAGGCGGGCGCGGGCACGTCGCACCACATGAACGTGAATGAGGTGCTAGCCAATCGGGCGCTGGAAATCTTGGGCGACGAGAAGGGCAATTACAGCCGTGTCAGTCCGAATGATCACGTTAATTACGGACAATCAACCAACGATGTGATTCCGACGGCCATTCGCATTGGTGGGCTGCTGGCGCTAGAGCGGACGCTATACCCAGCGCTGAAGGGGGCGATCGCCGCGCTGCAAGCCAAAGCAGAGGAATACCGCGATGTCGTAAAGTCGGGACGAACCCACCTGCAAGATGCCGTCCCTGTCCGCATGGGCGATACCTTTGGCGCATGGGCGCAGATTTTGTCCGACCATCTGGCGCGGCTCCAGTTTGCCGAAAAAGACCTGATGGTGCTGGGACTGGGCGGCAGCGCGGCGGGCACAGGCATGAACACGCACCCAAAATACCGATTTCGAGTGGCAGAGATTCTCTCCACGCTGATCGGCAAACCGCTCACCTCCGCCCCGCATCTGATGGCGGCTATGCAGAGTATGGCTCCCTTTGTGGCGGTATCCGGCGCAATTCGCAACTTGGCACAGGATTGGGTGAAAATTTCCCACGATCTGCGGCTGATGGACTCTGGCCCCAAAACTGGGTTCAAAGAAATTCAGCTTCCGCCCGTGCAGCCCGGTTCCTCAATCATGCCAGGGAAATATAACCCCGTGATGGCAGAGATGATGTCCCAGGTCTGCTTTCAGGTGATGGGCTACGATGCGGCGATCGCCCTCGCTGCCCAGGCCGGCCAACTTGAGCTAAACGTGATGATGCCGATGATCGCCTACAGCCTCATCCAGAGTATTGAAATCCTGGGGCGGGCGATCGCCGCGCTGACCGAAAAGGGGCTGAAGGGAATCGTGGTGAATGGCGATCGCTGTCGGGAGTATGCCGAAGGCAGCCTCGCTTTGGTCACGGCGCTCAACCCTCACATTGGCTACCTCAATGCTGCGGCGGTGGCCAAAGAGTCGCTAGAAACGGGCAAGTCTTTACGACAAATCGTGCTAGAGAGGGGGTTAATGAGCGAAGCAGACTTGGCAAATGTCCTGAATCTAGAGCAAATGAGCGCTATGACCCCTGCCCAACTCGAGGGCTGACGG
The DNA here is from genome assembly GCA_046719575.1 of Cyanobacteriota bacterium. GTDB lineage: Bacteria > Cyanobacteriota > Cyanobacteriia > Elainellales > Elainellaceae > Thermoleptolyngbya. The sequence continues at coordinate 29,575 of JBDNCP010000027.1, read as the reverse complement.
CTGGAATGGGATGACTTTTTTGGGTCTTGCTAGGAAACCCAGACGGGCGATCGCTCCTCTCCAGTCTTGAGAAGATTCCTTAAAAACTTGGGCCGATTTTCTAGAAACCATCGCAATATTGAAGCATTCGCCCCTTTCGAGACGCAGATTGACCACACACCCGCATCCCCACTACTGGAAGGTCATGGAATATCAAGAATCCCTCTACACCCAGCTTACGTTTCACTACGTCAACGGCACCAGCGAGTCCTTTAACCTCTACGCCCCCATAGAAGGCGACGGCACTCACCAAACCACCCAACTCGAAGTGCGCCACCTGCTGAAAAAAGACTGGTGGATCGTCAACCTGCCAGAGCAAACCGTCTTCATCAACGTAGACAATGTGCTGAAAATGGAGATGAAACCCGCTCTGTCCCAGCTTCAGGGCGACGATGTCTTCGCCAACGCCGAGCGCGTCACCGCCCTCAACCGCGCCCGTTAGGTGTGACGGCGTGTTGGGGTGGTTGAGTCAGGGAAGAGAGAAGAACGAAGAGCGAAGAGTGAAAAGGTTCCGTTCTTCGTTCTTCATTCTTCGTTCTTCGTTCTTCGTTTTCCCCCCTCCCCGTTTCCCCTTGCCCCTTGCCCCATTACCCCAATGCCCATCGAACTCTACCTGATTCGTCATGGACTGGCGGGCGAACACGGCAGCTATGCCAACGACGACGAACGCCCATTGACCGAAGAAGGTCAGCGCAAAACCCGACAGGTCGCCGATCGGCTATATAAACTAGACATCCGGTTTGACCATGTGCTAACCAGTCCGCTGGTGCGGGCACGGCAGACCGCAGAAATTCTCTGTGCCGCAGGCCTCAGCCAGTCGCTCGAAGCATCGCCCCATCTCACCTTCGATGGTTCCCTACAGGACTGGCTGCCCTGGTTTGACCAGTGGCGGCAGACGGGAGGCAAGACCCTCGCCCTAGTGGGGCATGAACCCTGTCTGAGTGACTGGACAGAACGCCTAGTGTGGGGGGATGCAAAGCACCGCATTGTCTTCAAAAAGGCGGGCGTGGTGGGGTTGCTAGTGCCTCAGACCGGGGACCCCGTTGGCAATAGCCAGCTTTTTTGGCTAACGCCGCCGCGATTTTTGATTTAGCAAAATCGAGCGCCGTGCTTGACTAGCGCTGCCGATGGGCGATCGCCCCTTGCAGCAGCCACAGCAGCCCCAGACTCAGGGCCCCGCTGATCAGCCCAAAGCTTATCTGCGGCTTGCCCCAAAACACACACACGCCGCCTGCGCCCGCCAGCACGATGCCCAGCCCACGACTCAGGTTGAGCAGGGTGTCAATGGTTTCTGTGGCGCGGGTGTATTTGGCAATGATGTCGCCAGTGTCGCCGTCGGCGGTGAGCGGCGCAGAGGCTTCTACCAAATGCTGGAGCGATTGGTATTTCGCAATGTCCAGTTGATAATACGTGCCCAGTTCGGCATCCCGCAGGCTGGCGACCGAGTGCAGCCCAAAGTGCTTGGCATGGGCGATCGCCGCTCGGATCTGCCGCTGCGTTGCCACGGGGCCCAATGCTTCAAACAACGACGCTCGATAGACACCCGTTTTGCCCATCTCTAAAATGCGCTGAGTCAGTTCTGCTACCGAGAGCCGCCGAGCAATGACAGGACTTGCCAATACCGCAGGCGCGGGGCTTGTTTTTTGCATAGGGCTGCTGAAATTGCGAAGATTGGGGTTTCCCAGGCAATACCCAGCATAATACAAGCGAACCAAAATCGCTCGCTATACAAGCCGCCGCTAATGTTCTGAGCGAGGAACTAGCAGCGTGGCAACCGAAGGCAGCAGGGCAGCAGCGCGATCGCTCGTTTCTCTGGCGATCGCCCCCCAAGCAGCGCTAACTAGGCGGCCCGGCTGGAAGTCGTGTTTCACCAATTCCCAGAGGCGCTGCACATCATCAGTATGGAGGCGCTCATCTTCTGTGAGGGCAAGGATAATTTCGCGCCGTAGAAACGTGCCTTCGTCCGACATCAGGTATTGCAGAGCCAGTTGCGCCGTAGGCAATAGGTCAAAGTTATCGTCACTACGGGCGATCGCAATCAGGTTTTCTAGCCGCTTCCAGTTCAGCTTGCCGTCTTTGAACAGAACTTCTAGCAAGCGGCGGCGCAGGGCAGGCGTTTCGCCCTTGAGCAAGCGCTGCGCCACATAGGGATAGGCCACCTCCACAATCTTGAAATCGGGATTGAGGCTGAGGGCAAGCCCTTCCTGCGTGATCAGCGACCGGATAATCAGCGCAAACTTGGCCGGTAGCCGGAACGGATACTCATACATCAGCGCCGAAAATTCGTCGGTGACGGTTCTGAAGTTAAAGCTGCCCACACTTGCACCAATCGCGTTTTGAAACACTGCTTGCAGCGCCGGAATGATCGGCACAATGTCGGTGTCGGGCGTGAGGAAGCCGAGCTTCACAAAGTCACGCGCCATTTCCGCGTAGTCTTCATTGATCAGATGCACCACAGAATCCACCAGCGTTTCCTTGGTGAACTGGTCAAGCTGATCCATCATGCCAAAGTCAATATAAGCCATGCGCCCATCAGCCATTGCAAACAGGTTGCCAGGATGCGGGTCAGCATGAAAAAAGCCAAATTCAAGCAACTGGCGCAGGCCCGACGTGACCCCAATTTTGATGACAGCATCAGGGTCGAGGTTCATGGCACACAGTCCCGACTCGTCGTTCAGCTTACAGCCGTCGATCCACTCCAGCGTCAGCACATGCTGACTGCTATAGCGCCAGTAGATAGCAGGCACTTTGACAGTGGGATCGTCCTGAAAGTTGGCAGCGAAGGCTTCGGCGTTTCGCCCTTCGTTGAGATAGTCGATCTCCTCAAACAGTTTGGTGCCAAACTCGTCCACAATCAGCGTCAGGTCATGACCCAGATTGAGCGGCAGAAACGGCTCCATCCAGGTGGCAGCCCAGCGCATCAGGTAGAGGTCTAAGGTAATGACGGGCAACAGGCGAGGACGCTGCACCTTCACGGCCACGGTTTCACCCGTGTAGAGTTTGGCTTTATAGACCTGGCCAAGGCTGGCAGCGGCGACGGGTTCGGGCGAAATCGCCTGATAGAGTTCAGAAACCGGGCGCTCTAGCTCTGTTTCGATAATGCGAAAGGCGATGTCGTTTGGAAAAGGCGGCAGTTTGTCTTGCAGCTTGACCAGTTCATCCAGAAAGTCTTTGCGGATCAGGTCGGGGCGAGTAGAGAGGGCCTGACCGACCTTGATAAAGGTAGGGCCAAGACGAGTCAAAATGCGGCGAAGTTGGGCAGCCCGCTGGAGGTGGTGATCTCCGGCGCGGCCACGCCACCGATCAAGTTGCAGACCAATGAGAAAACCGGCAAACATCCAAGCGATAGAAACGGCACGCCAGAGGGACAGCCAGGGACGAGTTCGGTAGTGCTGGGCGATCGCCTCAGGGTCGTAGCGCCGCATCTGACCCAGAGAATGCTGACGAGAATGCTGACTCACGCTTGCGTATCCTCTCAAACCAAAGGGGTGCGACTCAAAACCTGCCATTGCCTGCCAGCAACAGGAGTTCAGTGTGAGGTCGTAAGGGGGAAAGGGGAGAATCCCAACTTTCCAACGGTAGCACTCAGGCAGGTCTGGGCGGGTTTGAGGGGGTTCGGGCTTAGGGGTCCCGACAGAGCGTTTAGGGCTGCTCTATTTACCATCGTATAAGAAACTACATCGATTGAAATGGCGATCGCCCTTCTCAGTAAACTTTCTGAATATTTTATTCCAATGTATTAAATGGAAATCATTTATTCTCATTGCCAGAGCCTAGAATTCTCAGCACTTCACGCTACATTAAGCAATCGTTAAGCCTTGAGATGCAAATGTAAATAATTCCAACTAGGCTACATATTTCTTAATAAATTTCCGCAGCCTGGGATCAACCCTAGACTAGGGCGATCGCCCCTCACCCTGGTCTTGCAGAGGGTGGCGATCGCCTGCGGCATGATTTACCGAAACCTTAACCTAACCCTAACCGACCCAGCGCGAGTCTGGCGGCAGGCTAAATCTCTAGATTTTTCAAAGGCGTTTGATCCAAAGCCTTAACGAAGGGATTACAAACCCTTAATCCAAACTCTGTAAATTTTTAAGCTGTGTTAGCTTTTCTCAGCCAATTCTCATCCAACGCGCCCCGGTCTGGTTCGCTTGTGTCCCAAGCTCATACTGGTTAACTTCTGACTTGCTGGACTTGATTCGATGGATCTAGTTCGACTGCCTTCATTTGCTCATATCCGGGAAGGGGCGCAATGGAGCAGACGAAGCTGAGTTGACAAATAGCCCTGACGATCCAACGCACTTTTTGAGAGAACACTACTGAAATATGAGTCTCAAACGCAGACACTTCCTGATGTTTATGGGTGCAAGTGCTGGCTCTCTAGCGCTGCAACCTCTGGTGCAGAATGGGCAAAAGCTGTCTCCTGCGCTAGAAGGGACACCCGCCGCTGCACAGTCCACCTCGATTCCGTTTGTGCCTGTAAAAGGGCCCATGCCTGTAGAAACGGATGGTGTTTCGCTGACGCGACAGATCGCTCAATACAGCAACTTTGTAGTAAAGGACGATGTGGTGCTGCCCCCTGGCTACACCTATGATGTGGTGGTTGCCTGGGGCGATCGCGTGGGCGATTCTCGCTTTGGCTACAACAACGACTACATTTCGCTAATCGAGACAGCACCAGGGGAAGGCTTCTTGGTGGTGAACCACGAATACATTAGCTCTGTGCCCTGGAACGAAACCTTCCAGCAGGTCATCGGTAAGCCCCTGCCCGTCGCTGAAATCGAGGCTGCGGTGAAGGCAGCGGGTGATGCAGGCATTAATGCCTTCGCTTTGCCGAATAGCGACCCCCTGAAAGCCACCATTGCTCAGTATTGTGAAGAAGCCCTGATTGACTTGGGCATCTCGGTTCTTTCAGTGCGGCGGGATGCCAGCGGCAAGTGGGTTCGCACCAACTCTCGCAACGATCGCCGCATTACGGGTGCTTCGGGCCTAAAGGACGGACGCTACTTGAAGACCACCGGCCCTGCGGTAGCCGTTTTCCGGAAGCGCAGTGGACAAGGCTATATCGACACCCTGGGCGACAAGGTGATTGGCACGTTTAACAACTGCTCTGGCGGGACAACCCCCTGGGGCACTGTACTCAGCGGCGAAGAAAACATTCAAGATTTCGTTCCTGAGGCCGTTTTCGCGGATGGCACCTCCTTTGACCCAGGTAAGAAAGCTTTTACGGTCAACAAAGAAGGTGTGGACGGCACAGGCAACGTGTTTGGATTGGCGGGCAATAAGTATGGCTGGGCGGTTGAAGTAGACCCGTCTAACCCCAACGACTACGGCACCAAGCACACTTGGCTGGGTCGCTATCGCCACGAGGGCTTTGGCATTCGGGCTGTTGCAGGTCAGAAACTGGCGGTCTATGCAGGCTGCGATCGCCGGGGTGGACATGTCTACAAGTTCGTAAGCAACGGTACGGTGCGCGATCCCAAGAGCAAATCCAACTCGCGTCTGCTGGAAAACGGAATGCTCTATGCTGCCAAATTCAATCCCGACGGCACGGGTCGCTGGATTGCGCTGAAGGCAGACACACCCGTTGAGCCCGAACTGCCCAGTGTGCATGTGGGTGGCATGATCACGCTGCCCAATCGTCCAGATGGTGGCTTTAGCAAAGTGACCGACGATGCGGCGATCGCCTCCTACAAGTCCCAGTTCAGAACTCTAGGCGACCTGTATGTAGGGAACGCCGAAGAAAAACAGGGTGCAATTCTGATCGACGCACACTACGCTGCCAACGCCGCCGGAGCCACCTGCACCGCCCGTCCCGAAGACACCGACCTAGCCGCCGACGGTACGCTGTTCATCGCCTTTACCTCTGGTTCGCCCAGCGGTAGCGACGGCAGCCCCAACAAGCTTGTCTTCAAAGCGCCGACCGGCGAGTCTCAGTGGGAATATGGCTGGATCGTCAAACTCATGGAAGACGGCAACAATACCGCTGCGATGACCTTCAAGTGGGACGTGATGGCCCTGGGTGGAGAACCCGCCGACGGTGGATTTGGTTTTGCCAACCCTGACAACCTGGAGTTTGACGCAAAGGGCAACCTGTGGATGGTGACGGACATGTCCACCGACAAACACAACAAAGAGGTCGCCAGCCGCGTCAAGTCCGACGGTTCCAAAGTGAGCCAGTCTGACCTGCGGGGTCTATATGGCAACAACTCGCTGTGGTACTTCCCCATGTCTGGAGCCAACGCCGGAGAAGCCTATCTGTTTGCCTATGGCCCGGTGGAGTGCGAAATGACAGGGCCCTTCGTAACCCCAGATATGAAGAGCTTCTTCCTGTCAGTTCAGCACCCTGGCGAAATTGGAGGGGTTCGCAAGCAAATGAAGTCTGAGACTCGCAAGTTTGCAATGCGAACGACCGATGGCAAGGAGTTTGAGCAAACTCGTGAAGTGCCCATTGGTTCCAACTGGCCCGGCAACCAGCCCAACGACCCGCCGAAGCCTGCTGTGATTGCCATTCGCCGCACCAGTGGCGCACCGATTGTGTAGATCCTGAGTTGGCTTGAGTTGTAAAAACGACCCCTCACCCTAACTTTGCTAAGGTGAGGGGTTTCTTTGTGTCTTCTACGCTATCTTCAACACCTACTTGCTCATTTGCCAGAAGAGAAACTGCTGCGTCGGCTGAATCGCTGCCCCTTTGACTGTGTTCTGCACAAAGATAAAGTCTTTATTTTGCCACAGGGGGATGTAGGGAACATCTTCAACCAACAGGGTTTGCAGATCCTTAAACATCTTGGCACGGGCGGTGGGGTCTTGCTCGGCGCGTTGCTGGGTGATCAGTTCGTTGGCTTTGGGGCTGAAGTAAAAAGAGCCGTTGCCTTGGCTAGCTCCTTTTTGGCAGAGGGTTTCGGGAGAACCCTGGTCGCAGCTTAGAAACGGCTGCACAAAGTTATCGGGATCGAAGAAATCGGGATACCAGTTCAGCAGCACCGTTTGATACAGCCCGTTGTCCACGCCTTGGGAGAGGGTGGCGCGTTCGGCGCTGTTGACCGTAACGGTGACGAGGCCAGGCAGACCGCGCTCGATGGACTGCTTTAGCGTGTTGGCAACGTTGGCGCGGATGGTGGAGGCAGAGGGATACCAGACCTCAAAGTTCAGCGGATTTGCTTCGGAGTAGCCAGCGGCAGTCAGGAACTCGCGGGCTTTGTCGAAGTTGCCGTCGCCGTAGGCATCTTTGAAGACGGGGACAGAATCTTCAAACGCGGGCGGAATGATGGTGTAGAGCGGAGCAGCCTGGCCCTGAAAGACGCGCTCGTTGATCAGGTTGCGGTCGATCATGGCGGCGATCGCCTTCCGCACGTTTAGATCATTGGTCGGTTTTACCTTCTGATTCAGCGTCATGTAGTTGACGACCGTCGTGCCCGCTTCGATCACCTCCCAGCCGCCGCTGCTGGTTTCCCGCTTAAGGCTCGTAATTTGTTCGGGATCGAGGGTTTGGTAGGCAACATCCAGACCTTTGGTGCGGAAGGTGTTATAGAGATTGGCAGGGCTGGCATAGATCTGAATATCGATGCCATCGTTGGCAGGTTTCTCGCCCCAATAGTCAGGGTTCACATCTAGCTTGATGGAGTCGGGCGTGAGCGAAGCCAACTTGTAGGGGCCACTGCCAATGAAGCTATCGGGTTTGAACTTGCCTTCGCCAATTTCGTAGCTACTGGGAGGAACGGGCGTGACTCCCCAGAATGTGAGCAGGGCAGGAAAGGCAGCAAAGGGCGACTTGAGCCGAATCGTGAGTTCATATTCGCCGCTGGCCGTGACAGACTCTACCTGATCCGACAATAAAAAGGAAGGGCCGCCGCCATTTTGCATGAAGCGATCGATCGAAAATTTCATGACTTCGGCGTTGAAGTCTGTGCCGTCGTGCAGCTTTACGCCTTGCCGCAGGGGAATGGTGTAGGTCAAGCCGTCGTCGCTGACGGTGGGCATTTCGGTGGCAAGCTGGGGCACGATGTCGGTGGTGCCGGGTTTGTAGGTATAGAGGCGATCGCCCAAGTTATAGAGCAAGATGCCGCCGAAAATTGTGTAGGCATCGGCGGGGTCAAGCGTGTCAATCTTTTGCGTTGTGCCCATTGCGATGCGGCTGCTGGAAGTAGCACCCGTCGTACCGGTCGCGTCGGGAGCAGGCGCGTTGCCCGTCTGAGAGCCGCCACAGCCAACAATGAGCGCCACGCATAGACAAAATAGTGCGGCAAAGTGGGCAATCCGCGTTGCGCTCCGTCCCGGCCTTGTCCATTGCCTGCGGCCCAGTTTCTCCAGTCCCTTCATACTGCGTCCTATTGCGTCCTACAAATTCCTACAAATTCCTACAAATTCTCTGTTATTTCAGCTAGCTTTTCCAGCAGGCTTGTTTAGTAAACTTTTCCAGCCACCTCTTTCGGCAAGCAATCTGAGCGAGCGGCCCATTGCATTCAAACTGTAAATGAAAACTAAATTAAAACTGTAATATACGACCCGTCTTCTTGGCGTAGCAGCCAGCCTTGAGAAGGGGCGATCGCCCTCTTGGTTTACACCAGGATCATCACGCCTAATCACGCTTAACGACCCGTTTCCACCCCGCTCCATCAAGTAAAAATAAATCCTGCCTCAGTAATATTGCGGATATCAGGTACCTGTGGTTTGCTAGGAATAACCCGTAGATCTACGGGGTTTCAGAAAAACTTTAGGCAGGGCTTAAACAGGTATGACCGAGGCAGATTTGACTTTAGCAAAGGCATTCCTGCTGTTTTCGGTGGCGGGATATACGATTACAGCGGCAAATACCCAACCCCATCCCCGCTTTGTTTCGCAGGGGGTGGCTGCCTGGGCAGACTCAGTGGTGATGGACACAACGGGCGATCGCTCGGTCTGGGTTCCCTCGCCAATTCCGTCACCTGTTCCCTCATCTGTTGCCTCATCAATGCTGATGAACCAAAGCGGCGATTCTTCCTCATTTCCGCTTTACCTGAGCCAGCGCCCGACCCTGTTCTCCCACTCTGTGAGTTTGACCCACGCTCCCAAGCCCAATCTGCCTGCTTTGCGGAAGGCAGAATCCTTTACTCAGGGATTCTCTGGCGCTCAATTAGACTCTCGATCAGACCAACCGTTGACATTGCCGCCTGCGCTGGCAGAAGCCGGATTTCAGTTTCGGCTTTAGCGCTGCCAGGTTCCAGTCGAGCGTTCGGTCAGCCGCTCTGCCCACCACTATCCATCCCTGTGTCTAAACTGTCTCTAAACTGTCTAGTTAGACTGCAATCTAGACAATACTAGACCGCAATTAGACTGCAAGCTATCGGCTCGCAAGCTAGGTCGCACGCTAGCTCGAGTAGTACTAGATCGAATAGTAAAGGGGAAATGCCTTGGCATCCTTGGGCTTGACGTAGACGCGCTGGTTGGGCTGAAGCTTTAGCTCATCAAAGCGATCGCGCGTCAGGTGTGCCGTCAGCACTTGTCCGTCGTCCAGGGTCAGTTCTGCCTGAATTTCCCAGCCCAAGTGAATGATGCGACTCACGCGGGCGGGAACCGTCGTGCCGTTGGGCTGCACCTCCACCATCACATCCTGTGGGCGCAAAAACACCTCTGGATGGGGCGAGTCGAAACCATTGCCCTGAAAAATGTGTGAGGTGCTGGGCAACACATTTACCGGGCCAATGAAGCTCATCACAAAGGCGCTGGCGGGATGGTCGTAGATTTCCGCAGGCGTGCCCATTTGCTCCACCCGCCCCCGATTCATCACCACAATTTCGTCGGAGACTTCCATCGCCTCTTCCTGATCGTGCGTCACAAAGACCGTGGTGACGTGAACTTCGTCGTGTAGCCGCCGCAGCCAGGCCCGCAAATCCTTCCGCACCTTAGCATCCAGCGCCCCAAAGGGTTCATCGAGTAATAGCACCTTGGGTTCCACGGCCAGGGCCCGGGCCAGGGCGACGCGCTGCCGCTGCCCGCCGGAAAGCTGAGACGGATAGCGATCGCCCAGACCATTCAACTGCACCAAATCCAGCAGTTCTTCAACCCGCTTTTTCACCTTTTCTTTGGGCACTTTCTGTAGCTCTAGCCCAAAGGCAATATTTTTTCGCACAGTCATGTGCTTGAACAGGGCATAGTGCTGAAACACAAAGCCGATGTTGCGATCCTGCACGCTGGCATAGGTGGCATCTTTGCCCGTTAGCAAGATGCGCCCTGTGTCGGGCATTTCCAATCCCGAAATCAGCCGCAGCAGCGTGGACTTGCCCGACCCCGACGGCCCCAGCAGCGCCACCAGCGATCCCGTTTTGATTTCCAGGCTGACCTGATCGACCGCGCAGAAGTTGCCGAAGCGCTTCGATACGTTTTCAACAACGATCCCCATTGTTCCAAAAAATCCCAAAAAACTGGTGAAGTGAGGTGCAGTCGGGCGGTTGGCGATGACGCTGGGCGATCGCCCTATGACTCGTCAGGATATCACCCCAAACGGTGCTTCAGTGAACATGGCTCCAAGACGGATGAAAGTCCGGTTTTCAGATGTACTTTATGTAGATTACAGCACTCCCTGGAAGACTGCAATGATTTTAGGGTGCGATCCCCACCTGGAGATTCGCTACACTGTATAGGCTTTTCTCGATGAAATTTCTCAATGAAATCTCAATGAAATCTCCATGAAATTTCGTCTAAAAAGGTTTTGAACTTCTTTTGGGAAAATCGAATGAGAGTATCGAACAAAATGTCTAAATGGCTTGCTGTGGGGTGGATTGCGCCTGCTGCATTGTTGATTGGTTTGGCAAGCTGTTCAGGCGGGGCTGATCCAACAGATACAGCCAGTGCGCCCCCAGTCGCCAGTGCAGGGGATCAGCCTGCTGCTTCATTAGACACCAGCCAAACGGTCTCCGCTGCGTCATCGGGACAGGATCTAACGGTGTTGTTTAGCCACGTGTGGCGGATGACGCAGTCCCCATCGGAACCTGCGCCAGGGAGTATCTATGTATTTCTGGCAAATGGCACCTTTTTGCAGACCTCCTGTGTCGAGACCTATGCCCTATCTGGCTGGACGATTGATAAAGACACGCCGAATGTGCTGCGGGTGAGCGAAAATGGACAGGTTGCTCTGACGGCCGAAATCTTGGAACTGACCGACACCACCTTGAGGCTGCGGCAAACCCTAGTTCGCAGCGGCGACACGCAGGAGGTGACCCTGAGTGCAATGGAGGACGAGTTTATCTGTCCCGATTTGCCCCGATAGCGCTTTAGGGCGATCGCCCCTTGGTTCCGGTTCAGGCAAGGCGTTCGGTATGTTCTCAGGCGTTTTCTCTAGACGGACACTTTCTCTAGACAGATACTGATGACCAGAGGATTGCTGTGGCTGCCGCTGCTGGCGGTGTTTTGCTGGCTGGCCTGGGCCGGTTGGAATGAGTATCAAAAGCTGGAAGCCTACCGCCAGTGGGCGGCTCAGTTTGAGCGGGCCAAGTATGACATTCTGGCGGCGCTGGGGCAGCGGGGCGACGAACTGGTGTGGGGCAAACCGACGCGCCAAGGTCCAGTGGCGCTGCAAACAGTAAAGCTCAGTGATGTGAAGGCGATCGCCCTCCAAGTCGATGGCAAGGTTCTGCCCCTAGATGCGCCCCCCGAAGTGGGGCGAAATCTGGCGATCGCCCTGGAGTTGCCCAATGGCACAGCTACCATCCCCTTTACAGATTTGGCCATAGCTGTAGACTGGGGACAGTTCCTCCAGCGCCATCAGCAAACCCTGCGGGAGGGATAAGCCAGCGCAAATCGGTTGGCTTCGGTTAAGCCGATCGTCCAAACAGTCTGCCAAGAAAAGTTTCCTGAAAACTGCAATCTCGTCTTGAGATTCTGTAGCAATTTTGCAAAAACAGGATATACCAAGGAAAGCAACGGTGGCTTGTCTGAAATCTGTCTTCATCGACAAGTCCCCAACTCAGCGGTAGGGGTTCACGACCACGATTCATGGCCGATATTGTTTCAGTCTCACGGGCAGAGCTAGCCGATCGCCGCAGGCGGCTGCGGCAACAGCGTCGCTGGAGAGCGTTGCAGGGACTCTGGCGACTCTCGATAGTCGTGGGCATGGCAGGTGGCGCGGTATGGCTGCTGACGCATCCTGCCTGGGTGATTGCGTCGCCCCAGCAGGTCGAGGTGGAGGGCAATCGGCTGCTGTCGGACGATACGGTAAAGTCACTGGTGGAGATTGACTATCCCAAAGCGCTGTGGCAACTGAGTTCCGAGGCGATCGCCCGTCAGCTAGAATCCAAGGGCATCATTGCCCAAGCATCGGTGACACGCCACCTGTTTCCACCCAGCCTGACTCTCGCCGTGCAGGAGCGCGACCCTGTGGCGATCGCCATCTTAGCCCCACCAATCGCCAGAAATAATGCAGCGATCCCAAATAATGCTGCCACTGCCCCCAGCCCTGCGCCCACCACTGGACTATTAGACGCAACGGGTTTCCTGGTGCTGATGGATGAAGACACCGCGCTAGAGACCGGCTTAACGCTACCTACCCTGCAAGTCGTGGGCTTTCGTGCTGAACAGCAGCAAGAATGGGCCAGCTTCTATCGAGATCTGAGCCAGCACCAGCAGCAGACCCCAGGGGCGATCGCCATTCAAGCAATCGACTGGAGCAACCCGTCCAACCTGATCCTCACCACCGAACTGGGATCGGTTCACTTGGGCGGCTATGGCTCTCGCTTTCCGGCTCAACTCCGCGCCCTTGACCAACTCCGACAGTTGCCCACCAAACTCGATCTCAGCCAAGTCGTCTATATTGATCTGCACAATCCAGACAAGCCCATCATCCAAACGCGAGATATGCGGCTCCCTAGCACATCATCCAATTCCGATACCAAGGACGCAAATCCTACAACTGACAACTGGTTCAATGGCGAGACAGATGACTCGACCGATCCGCCCAGTGCTGCCCCGCTTCCCGATCCGGCGATCGCTCCACCCACCGCTTGGTAAGGCCAGCAGCAACGTCTAGATTGGCTCCAATCAGCCCTAACAGGCTCAAAGCAGTTACCCAAGAACTTTCGTTTGTTTTCCAATCAAGTTGCACTATATTTAGTTAGAATTAGACCTCACATTCCTCCCTGGGAAATCGTCTAGAAATCTCTTGGGTCGCGACGAATAGCACGCTGATAGCCACTGGTTTAGGGTTTCGATGGGTTTGAGTTTTCAACTGGTCTAGGTTTCATCATGACGGATCTTCGGTGTTCTGCGATTGCTCTTGCACAGGCAGGGCCACTGTCCATCACCCCACGCTCAGTCCAGTTCAATATGACAATCTAATCTGACAGTTTAATCTGACAGTTCCAGTTGACAGTCCCAGTTGACAGTTCAAGCTAAATATCCAACCCCACTGCCTGAGTTTCTATCAGGCATTTCCTCCGCCCAACTGCTTCTTTGCGTTAGAGAACATCAAAGAATTGCAATCAAGCGTGGAATTTGGAGATGTGGATGCAGACTGCGCGTGTAGTATTGATGTAAATATGATGCCTGGGCTTTCTTGCCTGGTTAATGAATTAAGCCACTTTTTTGACCAATGAATAATGCGAACCCTTTTGCCAATGCAGGCGCTAACTCTGGGCTTCATCTAAACCAGAGCCACGACACGAAACCCTCTCTCTTAGACGACTCTGGATATAGTGATATCGTGCCAAGCAGCCTGGCCCGGATTAAGGTCATTGGCGTAGGGGGAGGTGGCTGCAACGCGATTAACCGCATGATTGCCAGCCAAGTCTCCGGAGTCGAGTTTTGGTCAGTCAACACTGATGCTCAGGCGTTGACCAATGCCGCCACGCCAAACCGCCTCCAGGTTGGCAAAAAATTGACTCGCGGGCTGGGTGCAGGCGGACATCCGCCAGTGGGTGAAAAGGCCGCCGAGGAATCGCGGGATGAAATCGCCACCGCGCTGGAAGGCGCTGACCTTGTGTTTATCACCGCAGGCATGGGCGGCGGCACGGGCACAGGCGCGGCTCCTATTGTGGCCGAAGTCGCCAAGGAAGTCGGCGCTCTGACGGTCGGCGTGGTAACTCGTCCCTTCACTTTTGAAGGCAAGCGCCGCACCTCTCAGGCAGAAGAGGGCATCGGGGCGCTCCAGAGCCGCGTAGACACGCTCATCGTCATCCCCAACGACAAACTTCTGACGGTGATTTCAGCCGAAACGCCCGTGCAGGACGCATTCCGGGTGGCAGATGACATCCTTCGCCAGGGGGTTCAGGGCATTTCCGACATCATCACGATTCCCGGTTTGGTGAATGTGGACTTTGCAGACGTGCGAGCCGTGATGGCCGATGCAGGTTCCGCCCTCATGGGGATCGGCATTGGCACGGGCAAGTCGCGGGCACGGGAAGCGGCTACCGCTGCCATTTCATCACCGCTGCTGGAATCCTCCATCGACGGCGCACGGGGTGTGGTGTTCAATATTCGCGGCGGCTCTGACCTGACGCTGCATGAGGTAAATGCGGCGGCCGAAATCATCTACGAAGCCGTCGATCCCAATGCCAACATCATCTTTGGCGCGGTGATTGACGATCGCCTCCAGGGAGAAGTGCAGATTACCGTGATTGCTACGGGCTTTGCGCCCGGTGAAGTAGCGGCGTTACAGTCTAGCCGTGTGGCTCCGCTCAAGCGCACAGTCACCGCTCCGCCCATCGGCACGATGCCCACTACGCCCTCTGCCGATCCGCGCCTGCGGCCAGGGCTGGATATTCCTGAGTTTTTGCAGCGTCGTCGTCCGCCGACTCGCTAGGGGCCTGCGGTTCTGTCGTCTAGTTCATCTATTAACTCAGGTCATGGCATCAACTCAGTTGATGGACTGTTCCTGAAGCGATCGCCAGCCTGCCTGCCAGAGCGATCGCTCTTTCAACTGCTGGGCGTTGATCCAAAACCGCACGCTGGGATCACAGGATGCCACCATTTCAGCAAAAACCCATTCGCCCTCGTTCTTGCGGTTGACCACCTGAAAGTGTCGCCAGCCCCAGGTGGTTTGCAGCGAAGTCCATTTAGACCCCACCAAATGGGGAAACTTTTGCTTTTTAGGCATTGCTACTTCTTAGATCGATTTTGGGTTTTGGGTTTTGGATTGCCCGTCAAGCGTTTGCAGGGGTTCTAGCAATTTTCTTCGTCGTTCTGCTTGGGGGCATGGAGATCCCACAGGAGCAATTGTTTAGCAATTGTCTAAAGCAGTTGTGCAAAGCAGTTGTGCAAAGCAGTTGTCTGAGGCAAGCTCATAGCGCAATTTCGGAGAAAAAACGTTGATATGATAATCCAGATTGCAGGCTTACATACCTTGCGAACAAGCCGATGAAAGATCAGGTTGGAGCGCTTTTCGTGCGATCAACTGCATCTTTTCTACAGTCTTCTTTAGGGTAAACCGCCTGTGAGCCGCTGCCAGCTTTACGCATCAATCTTTGAGCCAATCCGTCAGGCAAAGGTTGCGATCGCCCCTTTTACACTCTTTATCAGGAACCCAAAATCTCATCAAGCCCCGGCTTAAAAATCTAAAATCGCTAATCCAAAATCCAAAATCGCTCTGACCCTACCTTCCATCATCCCCTATGTCCCTTACTCTCCGCGTTTACGTTCCCTCCCATCCCTTGATCAAGCACTGGCTCTCGGTTGCCCGCGACGAATCAACACCCACCGTTCTGTTTCGCAGCGCCATGACCGAGCTGGGGCGCTGGCTCACCTACGAAGCCACCCGCGACTGGTTGCCCACCACCGAAAGCGAAGTGCAAACGCCGCTGGCTCCCTGTCCGGCCACCTTTATTGATCCAGAGGTGCCGATTGTGGTGGTGCCGATTTTGCGGGCGGGTCTGGCGCTACTGGACGGGGCGCAGGCGCTGCTGCCGCTGGCCTCGATTTATCATGTGGGGTTGGTGCGGGATGAAGAGACGCTAGAAGCCAGTTGCTATCTGAACAAGCTGCCTGACCAACTTACACCCGGAACGCGAGTGCTGATTACAGACCCAATGCTGGCAACGGGCGGCTCTAGCCACTCGCTGCTGAAGCTGTTGGTGGAGCGGGGAGTTGATCCGGCGCTAATTCGGATTGTGGCGGTAGTGGCGGCTCCCCCAGCCTTGCAGCTATTGGGTGCAGACTTCCCGGCGCTTTCAATTTTTACAGCAGCAATCGACGAAGGGCTAAACGATCGGGGTTACATCGTTCCGGGGCTAGGCGATGCGGGCGATCGCACGTTTGGCACCTGAGAAGGGTTGCTTGAAAAGGGTCGCTTGAGAAGGGGCCCTTGAGAAACCCACTCGGCAACCACGCACCCATCTATCGACTTAACGGTAGACTAAAGGGTATCTAAAATAGCCGCTAGTGGCGATCGCGGAGAAGAAGGGTATGAGTCAGCAAGATAACTTTTTTGGCGGGTTTTGGGTCGGCGCAATCGTGGGCGGCGTAGTGGGTGGCGTACTGGGGGTACTGGTTGCGCCCCGCCTCTCGCGGCAAGACTCGCTAGAGGGCAAAAAGGGAGAACGTCCCCCGTCTCTATCTGAGCCAAATAGCGAGGACTCGCGCCGAGGACTAGAAGACAAGATTGCTCAACTTAACGACGCGATTGACGATGTGCGCCAGCAGCTAGGTGGCGTGAATGGCGGCCGGGTCGAAGGGATAGAGCGAGTGCGGGGCGATCGCTCTTATTATTAGCCCGCTGGGAAATTGAGTCCTCTGGAAAATTTAGTAAACAGCCCAGTCATCAGCCTTATCAAGCCGACCCATAACCCTGACTTCACCCTATGGAAACCCTAGAAGTCTTCGAGCGCTCGCTGGTTTCCAGGTAGTGTGGGTTAAACTGAAGGTTAAGTAATGTTAGTCCGCCGTTATTTGTCTAAACGCCCATGAGTGGTTCTACTATGCTGGTTGCCCAGTCCCTCTCCACCTTTATCTCGATCTACACCACGATTCTCATTATCCGCATCTTGCTCACCTGGTTTCCGAGTATCAACTGGTATAGCCAGCCCTTCGCCGCTCTCAGCCAAATCACTGACCCTTATCTCAACATCTTTCGCCGCGTGATTCCACCGCTGGGGGGGTTTGATTTTTCGCCGATTCTGGCTATCTTTATCCTGCAATTTCTAGGACGTTTTCTCCAAAGCGCAGCCTACGCTGCATTCTAGGCAGTTGGCTGAATGAAGCTTAAGGCTTCAGGAGAAATCTCAGGAGAAATCAAAGATTTCCAACGTTTTTTCAACGTTGGAAAGGATTGCCAACCTTGACAGCTTATCTCTGAGCAGTTGGCAAACTTTTTAGTCAGCATTTGGGGGTCTCAGCGCTGAGTGCCGGGGCGTTTTATTTGGCAAGCTAAGCTAGGTATCCCTAGTACACAGTAGATATGCGACAGACATGTCGCAATAAGGCAGTCGCCATTTCTCAGCCATTGGCTTTGTTGATGCCGTTTGAACCTGGCATAGTGCTATCGACGGACGGTTCCAGCAAACCCGGCTGCCTTAAACTGCTCTAGCTTTAGCGGCGTGGGCTGATTTTCAGGCACGCTGATGCGTAGCTCAAAATCGCTGACACCTGGCGGAACTTCATCGATTGACCCCAGTCGAGTCCGGTTTTGCATCACCGGGTTGTCGTTGGCATCGTAAATGCGACCAAAAATATCAGCGTTGTAGATGTCTTTGTTGGTGGGGTTTTCAGCTTTGCCCGTAATGATGTAACAACTTGCGGGCATACTCGTACCGCCGGGAGTGACAGCGCCCTCTCCTAGTTCTTCTGGGCAAACCTGATAGGACAGGTCAAACAGCCGGATCTGCACGAGCGCTAGTGCAGCAGGCGCGTAGAACCAGTGGGCGATCGCCATACAGGCAGCCAGCAAAATCACAAAAACGCGCTGGAGACGAGAATTAAACCAGTTCATCATTGCAGAAAATCTTGCGGTAAATAGCGTAGATTAGCGGAAGTATGCCGTAGAAGACAGACCAAGATCTAGGAGAGCAGGCATGGAGAAATTGCTATCCTCAGCGTACCTGAATCTGGGGGCGCAAGGGGTTAGCCCGCTTATTTTCCCCGCTTAATTTTCCTGCCTACATTCATTTGCCTATTTCCTGCCTACATTCATTTGCCTATTTCTTGCCTATTTCATTGACGACTTCACAAATGGCTCGCAGATGTAGTGGCATAATGCAAAGTTAACTTGCTGAGTTAACTGTCACGAAGCATAGTGAGCCGCGCATGACCCCCGCCGAGATCGAAGCCGCTTTGAGAGTCGCATTCGAGGCCTGCGATGCCGAAGGCTATCCCCTGACTGTGGAACAGCAGAGTCTATTGTTGCAGCTTGTCGCGCAGCAGTTAGAAAATGGCAGAGCCTTGCCTGCGCTCCGCTCCAAGGCATCCAGCGTAAATGAACCAGAAGACAGTCTGAACAACCCGCTAGATGCGCTCACAGTGGATCAGCGGCAAGCCTTTTTGAACTATGTGCAGGAGGCCCAAGAGAGCGGGCGATCGTGGAAAGCGCAGTTGCTTAATGACTGGCTGCGGGGAGACGACTCTGGTCCGGTGCAGTTTGTTCGCGATCAATTTGGGCTGAGCTGGTTAGAGCAGGTACGCCCCGTACATCTAGCGGCCTATGCAGAGGCGGTGCTGCGGCTGAAGGTGGGCGATCGCATCGAAGTGGCGAATAGCCTCTGGGAATGGGTGCAAGACGACGGCCCCTGCAGCCGCGAGTGGTTTCCCTGCACCGTCATTGCTGTAAATGAGTCTACCATCCATGAATCTGCAAATGGCGAGTCAGCAACTAGCGAGCTGATCACTCCAGGCACGCCGGAAACCTCTGAAACCCGCAGGGCAAGCTGCTGCGTCCGCTTTGACAATGGCATGGAATATGAAATTCAGGGGATTTATGAGTGGAACCGCTATAACTGGCGCTGGGCGGCAGGAAAATCTCAGTCCTAAATGGTTTCGGCAAAAATCCCCGTTAGCATCCAGTTTTAGGGCGCTTGGATGCTGGAAAATCTTAGGAAAATCTAAAAGATTTGTGAAGCCTAAGTGGGTATTATTCTCAATAAGCAGGTTTTCTTGCAAATACCCGATTTATTGTGTATCCTTCTCAATAAAGCAACCTTATTGCAAAGGTGCCTATGACTGCCTATACTGCAACCTCATTAAAGGCTGAACTTAACGAGCGGGGCTGGCGCTTGACACCCCAGCGCGAGACGATTCTGACGATCTTTCAGAACTTGCCTAAGGGCAATCACCTCAGCGCTGAAGACTTGTATAACCTATTGAACGAAGAAGGGCATCATATCAGCCTCTCGACAATTTATCGCACGCTCAAGCTGATGGCCCGCATGGGCATCTTGCGAGAGCTAGAGCTAGCCGAAGGACACAAGCACTACGAAATTAACCAGCCCGCTCCCTACCACCACCATCACTTGATCTGTGTCCGCTGCAACAAGACAATTGAGTTCAAGAACGATTCAATTCTGAAAACAGGCAGCCGCACGGCTCAGAAAGAGGGCTATCACCTGCTCGACTGCCAGTTGATTATCCACGCTGTCTGCCCCACCTGTCAGCGATCGCTCTTGCCCATCTAGTCTCGCTCTATCTGCATTCGTTGCGGTCGTTTAGTCTACCCCAAATCCGGTTCTTCATTCGTTCTTCATTCTTCTTCATTCATCAACGATTTTTCCATCGACGGCTTTTATTGACCAAACATCTCGACGATAGGAACTTGAAAAAAAGCCAAAAAAAGCCCAGGGGGATAGTACCTCCGGGCTTTTCTAGTTTGATTGATTAATTTGATTGATGAAGACTACTCTAGCAGGGCAAACACCAAGCTAGTTGAGACTGGATAAGATTTCGGGAGCCTTTAGCAGCGCCTGCTTTGAGAGAACAGCAGTTTCTTTCTCAGCAGCGGCGATCGCAAAGGATTCCTGAAGCTGTGCTGTAACTTGCTCCGTCGTAGAGTCATACATCTGCGTAATCAGCTTGGGATAGAAGCCGATACCGATAATTGGGATCAGCAGCGAGGCAATAATGAACACTTCGCGAGGTTCCGCATCCACTAGCACCTCATGCTCTACGAGTTCCTGGTTTTCTGGCCCGTAGAAAATCTCTCGCAGCATCGACAGCAGATAAATCGGTGTTAGAATCACGCCGACCGCCATCAGCGCAATCACGATGATTTTGAAGGTCTGATCGTAGGCATCGCTAGTAGCAAAGCCCACGAAGACCATCAGTTCTGCAACAAAGCCGCTCATGCCTGGTAGGGCCAGCGATGCCATCGAACAAGCCGTGAACATGGCGAAAATCTTGGGCATTTTTTTGCCCACGCCGCCCATCTCATCCAAGATGAGGGTGTGCGTCCGGTCATAGGTTGCACCCACTAAGAAGAAGAGACTGGCCCCAATCAGACCGTGGGACACCATTTGCAGCATTGCGCCGCTCAGTCCTAGGTTGGTAAATGAGGCTATGCCAATTAGCACAAAGCCCATGTGGGAAATAGAAGAGTAGGCAATCTTTCGCTTCAGATTTCGCTGGGCAAAGGACGTGAGCGCCGCGTAGATAATATTCACCACGCCCAAGATCACCAGAATTGGTGCAAAGCGGACATGGGCATCCGGAAGCATTTGCACATTCATCCGCAGTAGCGCATAGCCGCCCATTTTCAAAAGAATGCCCGCTAGCAGCATATGAACCGGAGCCGTCGCCTCGCCGTGGGCATCGGGGAGCCAAGTGTGCAGCGGAAAAATGGGCAGCTTAACGGCGTAAGCAATCAGGAAGCCTGAATAGACCAAAAGCTGGAACTTGAGCGGGAAGTCCTTGTCCATAAGCGATCGCATGTCAAAGGTGACCGTATCGCCATAGAACGCCATCGCCAGCGCCGCCACCAGAATGAACAGCGAACCGCCTGCGGTGTATAGAATGAACTTGGTCGCTGCGTAGAGTCGCTTTTTGCCGCCCCAAATCGACAGCAGCAGATAGACCGGAATTAGCTCCAGTTCCCACACTAGGAAGAACAGCAGCATATCCTGCACAGCGAATACGGCAATCTGCCCGCCATACATTGCCAGCATTAGGAAGTAAAACAGGCGCGGCTTGAGCGTGACGGGCCAGGATGCCAAAATCGCCAGCGTGGTGATAAAGCTCGTCAGCAGAATGAGCGGCATTGAGAGGCCGTCTGCCCCCACTGACCAGCGCAGGTCAAGCGATGACACCCAGGAATAGCTCTCGACCAATTGCAGATCGGAGCGGCTGAAATCGTATTGAGTATAGAAAGCGTAAACCGTCAGCGCAAAGTCGATTAGCCCCACAATTAGGGCATACCACCGGACGGTTTTTCCGTCTTTGTCGGGAATGACCGGGATTGCCAGCGATGCCAAGATTGGCAGCAGAATAATCGTGGTCAGCCAGGGAAATTCAGCAGTGTTCATGTAGAAGTTTCGATGTCAAACGTTCAGAACAAATTTTTGAAAGTATAGACTTTTAAGCTTGGGAGAAAGGATTGATTGAGCAATTCAAGCAGCCATTTTTTTCAGAAAAGCCTGGCTAAAGCAGAAAATGCATGGGTGGGGGCGATCGCCCTCCACCCTATTTCAATCTCAAGTGATCCCGGAAACCAGCACTAGCCCTAGCACCGCCCCAAAGACGATCAGCGCATAAAACTGCACCCTGCCGCTTTCCAGGTACTTGAGCGCTTCGCCCGTGACCAGTGTGACGAAGCCCGTCAGATTCACTAGACCATCCACAATCCGCACGTCTACCTCCAGCACCTGCCGCGCTAGACGACGGCTGCCCTGCACAAACACCGCGTTGTAGATGTCGTCGATATACCACTTGTTCAGCGAGAGCTGGTAAAGCGGTTGGATCTTATCGGCGATCGCCGCTGGGTCGATTTTCTTCAGCAGGTACATCGCGGTTGCCAGGGCAATGCCGCCAAGGGCGATCGCCACCGAGCTACCGCCCATCGTCAGAAACTCGCCCCAATCCACCGCTTCGGCTTCATGGATCATTTCACCCGGCGCGTGGATGAATTCCTCAAAATAGTTCTTGAACGGCGTACCCACCAGCCCGATCAGCATCGAAGGAATCGCCAGCACCATCAGCGGCAGGGTCATCGTAATCGGCGACTCGTGCGGTTCGCTGGCGTGATGCCCTTGGTCGTCGTGGGCATCGTGGTCTTCGGCCGGATGCTCCGCTGTTAACTCCAACGGGTTCATCGCGCCAGGGCCAAAGGCCAGACCCAGCTTTTGAAGCTGCTCGTTCTTGAGCTTGCGCTTAATCTCGTCGCTGGTGCCGCGAAACTCGCCTTCAAAGGTGCTGAAGTACATGCGGAACATATAGAAGGCCGTGATCCCCGCCGTCAGGAACCCAACGGCCCACAGCGCAGGATTAGCGCGGAAGGTCGCGCCCAAAATTTCGTCCTTTGACCAAAAACCCGCCAGCGGAGGAATTCCGGCGATCGCCAGCGTGCCAATCAAGAAAGTCGTGGCGGTAATCGGCATATATTTCCGCAGGCCGCCCATCAGCCGCATATCCTGCGCCAGCACGGGATCATGGCCCACAACGCCCTCCATGCCGTGGATCACCGACCCAGAGCCAAGGAACAGCATCGCCTTGAAATAGGCGTGGGTCATCAGGTGGAAGAGTCCTGCGGTGTAGGCCCCGACCCCCATGCCCATGACCATGTAGCCCAACTGAGACATCGTGGAATAGGCCAGACCCTTCTTGATATCGTTTTGGGTGATGGCGATGCTGGCTCCCAAAAACGCCGTGACTGCGCCCGTGTAGGCGATTACGTTCATTGCAGTGGGAATGTTCTCGAACACGGGGAACATGCGGGCAATCAGGAACACGCCCGCTGCCACCATCGTTGCCGCGTGGATCAGCGCTGAGATGGGGGTGGGGCCTTCCATCGCGTCGGGCAGCCAGACATGCAGCGGAAACTGCGCCGACTTGGCCACTGGGCCGAGAAATACCAGCACCGCAAACAGCGCCACAATCGCCCCACTGAGTGCGCCCGACTGGACGAGTTCCTGGAGGCGATCGCCAATCACTTCAAACTCAAAACTGCCCGTCGCCCAATACAGCCCCAGCATCCCCAGCAGCAGCCCAAAGTCGCCGACCCGGTTGGTCACAAACGCCTTCTGACAAGCATCGGCGGCTGCCTTGCGGTCATACCAGAAGCCGATCAGCAGGTAGGAACACATCCCCACCAGCTCCCAGAAAATGTAGATCTGCACCAAGTTGGGGCTGATGACCAGACCCAGCATCGAGGAGCTAAACAGGCTGAGATAGGCATAGAAGCGGACATAGCCCGGATCATGCGCCATGTAGCCGTCGGTGTAGATCATCACCAAAAAGGCTACTGTCGTCACAATTACTAGCATCAGCGCTGTCAAGTGATCGACGATGTAGCCCATCGACAGGTGAAAATCGCCTGCCGATGCCCACTCAATCGATCGCTCGTAGGTCGGGTGTCCTTGAATCTGGCTCCACAGCAGCGCAAAGGAGAGAACCATGCCGGCACCTGTCAGCGAGACAATAAACGCTGAACTGAGCTTGCGAAACTGCTTGGCGAAACCGCTAGAAGAAATCAGACCTAGCCCCAAAATCATTGCCCCCGCCAGGGGCAAAACTGGGATCAGCCAGGCATATGCGTAGAGGGATTCCATGATGAAGCCTACTTCAAGCTTTTTTAAATCGGGCAAAACCGCTTACATTTTGACACAGACTGGCGGAGTGGATGCGTTTCTGAAGGTTTTGTCAAGAATAGAGGTGCAACGCAACGGAACCAAACTCAACTCCTGGCCTAGCTCCCCAGTTAGCCACCCGACTCTGCACAATCCAGCGCATTCCGCCAGGATTACCCCTGTCAGAACCTAATCGTCACGGAGTACATACAGACAGATCACATATAGATTACATACTGCCCTGTTCTTCCCTGTATTGTTCGACACGCTATTAAAATTTCTCCCGTTTTTATTCATCAGCAGCACGACCTGCTAGACTCCGCCCAGAATCAAAATTAACGGCGCGTTTTTAAGGAAATTTGCAGGCTGACTGGGGGTTTTAGGGGCGATCGCCCGTCTGCACGCGCTCAGGCTTCGTTAAATTTCTTCAAATAATGCTGGAAGATTAGCAGGAACTAGGGTTAAAGTAGCGGAAACTCACTATATTGGTTCGGATATTTTTAATGCGTCTGAGTAATTTGTGTAATCCGTCTGGTCTGAGTAATCCGTGCAGTCCGTGTAATCTTTCTGAAGTCATGCGTCTGAGTAGACTATCTGGGTAAATCTGTCTGGCTAAGATTTGTCTGGCTAAATCTGTCTGGCTAAATCTGTCTGGCTAAATCTGTCTGGCTTCTATCTGGTTAAGTATGTCTAGGTTAATTAGGCAGGCTCAGTATGGGTGCTTCTACCCGTTTGCGGGAGTTCATTTATCGCCAGTTCTATCGCTAGTTCTGAGGTTCTAATCTGGCAATTGGTTCAGGGGCTGACGCAGGGTCAAGGAGGCTCAGTAGGCATTTAGCGTGCCCGCTAGGGGGCGATCGCCCACCCCCAAGTCTAGACTCGAAGCTGCCTGGGGTGAACCTTATTTGGGTTCCTGGCTCTGCCTCAGAAATGGCTTGGCTCAACGCCTGCCTTACTGACGTTGTCTGGTGATTTTTGTTACTCCCGAAAATCTCCAAACGGGCTACCTTTAGATCAATGAAGGAATGGCTCAAATCGGCTATTGCCACTATTCTGGAAAGTACTTCAGGTAGGGGGTTAACTGGCAGAATCAGGCAACGGTGTCTAGGGCTTGCCGCTGTCATCCACAGCCCTAACCCTGCTTGACCTGTCTTAGGGGCCTGTCAGTAGGCTCCGGGTTGAACGGTATATTTACCGCATATTGACCTAAGAGGGCGCATTTCTTCACCCGAAGGCTCACCTGATGAAGGCTCGCAACACAGTCCGCACGTGAGGGTCACCAGTATCGTTGCTGCGAGGCAACTAGAGGCAACTATGCTGATGAATACTGCTGTGGAGCATGGCTAGCAAGATTCTGTCTTTGTAGCGGCCCCTGTTCTTTGTCGACCTGCGTAGACTGCTTGGCAGACTCTTGACCGGTTCTTGGTAAGCTTCGGTGATCGTTCGCCCGGCCCGCTGCCCCATTCGTTCAGCCCTTGCCGTTCCCAGTCATTTCACATCAAGTCGCCTCGGAGGTCTAAGCATCTAAAGCATCCATAAGCTGTCTATTTGTCTATTTGTAGGCTGTCTATCTGTCTAAACCACACCCCAAACTGAAGCTAGGCTTCAACCAGACTTCAAAACTCTTCAAAACTGAACTAGCCCACGCGTCCTGCTGTGTCTGGCAAATCCAGCGCTTGATCGCGCATTGAATTCTTGCACTTTCCTGTCCCCCTCTATCCCGGTTACTGCCCATGCGCCGCTTTTTCAACCGCTCTCGTCTGCTCAATGCCGCTCTTTTTGGTGGAACCGTCGCCGCAGCCGCTACGGTTTCGCTGCTGACCCCTGTGTTTAGTTCGGCTGTGAACGCTACGCTTCAGGACAGTCCCAAGGCGCTGCTTGATGAGGCGTGGCAGATTGTGAATCGGGAATATGTAGACAGCACGTTTAACCAAGTAGACTGGCTGGCCGTGCGCCACGAACTGCTTAGTGCCTCCTACAGTTCGCGGGAAGAGGCTTATAATGCGTTGCGCCGTGCCCTCCAGCGACTCCAGGACCCCTACACTCGCTTCATGGACCCGCGCCAATTTGAAGTGCTGACCAGTCAGACCTCCGGGGAACTGTCGGGCGTAGGCATTCGGCTTCAGGTAGACGAGCGAACAGGCGCGATTACTGTAGTGGAGCCAATCCCCAATTCTCCGGCGGCACGGGCGGGCGTTCAGGTGGGCGATCGCATTTTGTCGATTGATGGCGTTTCGACCGAAGGCATGACGCTGGAAGAAGCGTCTAGCCGTATTCGCGGTGAAGTGGGAACGCGCATCGTCTTGCGGCTGCAACGCCAGTCGGAGGAGCCGACCGACCTAACGCTGACGCGGGCCCGAATCGAGTTGCCCAATGTCCACTACACGCTAAAACAAGAGCAGGGCACTCGCATTGGCTATATTCGCCTGACAGAATTTAGCGCCCATTCGGCAGAACAGATGCAGCGGGCGATTGAAGATTTACTGAGTCAGCAAGCTCAGGGCTTCGTGCTAGATCTGCGGGGCAACCCAGGGGGGCTACTGCAAGCCAGCATCGATATTTCGCGTCAGTGGTTGGGCAATGGGTTGATTGTCCGCACCGTTGATCGATACGGAGCTAATGAGCGGATTCGGGCCAATCGGACGGCGCTGACGGATTTGCCGCTAGTTGTGCTGGTCGATGGCAGTTCTGCCAGCTCGAGTGAAATTTTGACTGGAGCGCTGATGGATAATCGGCGAGCTACGATCGTCGGCACCAAGACTTTTGGCAAGGCGTTGGTGCAGTCTGTGCATTCGCTGTCAGATGGGTCCGGTCTGGCGGTGACGATCGCCCATTACTATACCCCAAATGGCACAGACATCAGTCAGCGTGGCATTACGCCCAACGTGCAGGTCAACCTGACCGATAGCCAACGCCAGCAGCTTGCGGCCAATCCTGCCTCGGTCGCCAGCCAAAACGATCCTCAATATGTGCGGGCGATCGCCGTCCTCCGGTCTACCATCGCAGCACAGCCCGCCCGTCCGATTCCTGCTCAGCGGGCCAGCGCTCCTCGCACCCCCCGCCTAAGCAACTAAACGCAACGCCTGATTAACACCTAACTAACGAAAAAGGCACGACACACTGCGTCGTGCCTTTTCTGCTTTTTACGCTTTTTACATCAATTCCTTTGCGCGGATTTCCAGACTCAGACTAGGCAAAGGTCTCTGCGGTCGCAAACGTGGTTACAAAGTCGGTGCGATTGAGGGCACTGGCCCGCACACCCAGCAACTCTGCCAGCAGGTCACCGCCAGCTCGAATCTGCACACCGCGAGAAGTGTCGCTAAAGCGCAGATTGCGGAAGCGCAGATTGCCCGACAGACCAATCTTGTCTACACCATCTCTGTAGTCCACAATAGTGTCGAACCCAGCGCCGCGTGTCAGCACAAAGGTATCTGCGCCTGCTCCGCCGATGCAGGTATCGTTACCTAGCCCGCCAACCAGCACATCTTTGCCAGGGCCTCCGTTGGGGCGATCGCCCCCTCGTCCACCCTCTAACAGATCATCGCCCTGCCGTCCGTTCAGCACATCGGCTCCGCCCAACCCTTGCAGCAAGTCGCCAGCAAATCTGCCGACTAGACGGTTGCGCCCGCCAGTGCCCACCAGTTGAACCCCAAACACGTTGTCGCCTCGAACCCCAAGGTTCTGAATGCGGCGATCGCGCTCTGCGGGCGTATCTGCCTTAGTAAACGTGCCGCTCTGGGCTAAAAACTCCGCAAACGCATCTTGTTCACTGCCCGCGTCTGCAAACGTCGCCACCCCGTCTGGAAGGCTGACCGGCCCATCAATCACGCCATTGCGATTCAAATCGATACTCGTCTCACCCAGCAGATCTACCCGGTTCGCCAGGGTTGGGTTTTCTCTCACAAACCGGAAGAACGGGTAGCCATCCCCACTCGAATTTAGCGAACTCGTTCCCAGCAAAAAGCTGAGCGTTACCAAGCGGAAAGTGCGGTTCGGATCGCCCACAAGCTGACCGTTCCGAACAATGATCTGCGTAAAGTTGCCATTGGCATCCGTCAGCGCTGCTGAGCGGATGCGCTCACCCGGTGTCGTCACGGTGCCATCGCTTGCGAGGCGCTGGGCTGTCTTGCTCGCATCAAAGCTAAAGGAAATGCCACCAATCTGAGGAAACGCGCCAGGGGTTCGTCCTGGCCCCACCCCCGAAACACCATGCTCCAGCACTTCCTTCAACTGAGCCGCCGTTACCGTGATCAGGCTCAAGCCATTGTTAAAACGCAGCGAGTTTTCGATATCCAGTTGCGACAAGTCCCCTTCTCGCTTGTTTGCCTCTGGATTGGCAGGTGGTGGCAACGTCACAATATCGCCAGGATCGGTCGCTCCTGGAGTAGGAGACACCGCACCAATGTTGTCGCGGATGCCGCCGCCATTTTTTAGCGAAATCACGACAGAAGAATCCACCTGCCTTGCCACAAACAGGTTGGCATCCGCCGTCAGGTTGCCCAGGTTCGTTTCCTCAGTCCGCACCGAGTTGCGCGTGCCGTTGAGGAACACCGTCGTCTTACCAAAAATATTGCTGTCTTTGGTGTTGATAATGGTACGCAACTTGCCGAGCAAATTTACTACTTCCGGATCGGGTTCACCAGGGTTGACAGCCGTCAGCGCGGCAACGCTGGCCGCATCTGTGGCATAGGCCCCATTGACAGTGGGATCAAGCTTTGAGAGGTCAATTTTGCCGCCAGTGTCAAACTCCACCACCAGCCGCCCGACGTACTTCCAGTTGCTAGCGGTGTTGACCACCAGCACTGGCCCCGTTGGAGAGTTTTCCACCAGTGGATAAATGCCACCCGCCGTGTCGCCAGGGCGCAGGCGATCGGTGCTGTCGGCCAGCAGCGTATGAGACCCTCCCGCAATGATCACATCCACATCGCGCAGTCGTTTGGCCAGTTCTCGCTCGATGAACAACTGCTGCATGTGTGCCAAAATCACAATCTTGTTGATACCAGCAGCGGTCAACACATCGACTGATTTTTGAATCTCGGCGGCGAGGGCATCTAGCTCGGCTGCACTGGGGTTTGCGCCAAAAGGTCGCGGTAGGATTTCAACATTTGGCCCTGGTGAAGAAATGGTTGCCAACGTCGGAGTGGTTGCGCCCACGACCCCAATCTGCTCGCCGTTGACCGTCAGCACGGTGCTTTTTGCAACGCTATTAGGAACTGCGGGCTGGGCATCCGGCACGACCAGATCTTGTAGCACAAACTCCTGACTGGGGGTGCCGTCGTCTGCTGGATTGGGGTCGGTGAAATTCAGGTTGCTGCTGAGGTAGGGAAAAATAGTACCCCGATATTGCCGATCGGGTCGAATCAGAGAAACAACGGTTGATTCACCCAGGTCAAATTCATGGTTGCCCAGGGCAGAAGCTTGAAATCCTATCTGGTTCAGGACTTCAATATCGACACGCCCAACTCCCTCACGGAAGGTGTAGTTGTCGCCGGGGGCGGCGGAAGAGGTAGTTTTGCGGAGTGAGGCATCGCTTCCAGAGGAAAAGAACGGCCCAGGGATGTAGTTATCGCCGGAGGACAGGATTAGGGTGTTGGCGTAGTCGTCCTTTAGCGCGTTAATCACCGTCGAGAAATTGACCGCATCGGTGAAAGCTGGGAGGCCGCTTTCCATGTCGGAAGCGTGCAGAATTTGCAGTTGAAATGCCATAGGTCTCTTTGAAGCGATTTGGGGGCGCTCAATAATAAATGCCTCACAAACGATCCCACAGCGAGATTAAGCGAGTTTAATCGCGTTATTAACGTCTCGTAATTGAGCGATTAACCTTCTTTAAGGTGGTCATAAGGACAGAACTGAAAAAGGGATAAAAAAGGGAT
>JBDNCP010000269.1:0-4380 GCA_046719575.1 Cyanobacteriota bacterium | reverse complement strand
ACCAAGCTCTGGCCGCGCATCCTGTTGGCATCCGCCATTGCCCTACCTTTGGCGCTCATTGCCCCGCCCCTCCGGGCGGCTGATCGGGTGCTAGTCTCGCTGGGGCCGTTTGAGCGCTCGATTTCAGTGCGGGCCCTGAGAATTTACGCCGAAGAGGGGCGCTACACCGAAAATCTGCGAGTGTATGCCCGACACTACGCCACAGAAGAACAACTCCAGCAACTCGAACAACTCCTCAAAACCCGACTGGAGCTAAACCTCACCCCCTGGGCCGTGTCTCAGTTTCTCTACTCCGACCAGGGCGAACTGCTGCTCCAGCGATTGGGCGAAGTCATCCGCACTGGGTCAAATTTGTCGGGCAAGCGGGCGCTGCGGTCGGCGCTGGTGCTGGCGGCTGCCGATGGTGAAAACGGACTGACCCCGCTCAATGTGCTGGAGCATTTTCCAGTAGACACGATGCGAATTGACCTGACCCGTGCGTTTTCTATCATTTCGTCCATCGAGCGCCTAGTGAACCAGACCAAGCAGGCTATTGATGCGATCGCCCTCATCTCCGAAGACAACGCCCGTTTGGAGCCAGCCGTTTCCACCGCCCAAGTCAACCCAGTGCGTCCTGGTCGCTATACTGTATCGCTTCAGACCCTCACGCAGGAACAGTTTCGCGGCTGTTTGAATATCGCCACCGACCTGCGTCCCTCTGATGATGCCTCGCTATCTGATCGTCTGGCCTTTGTGGGGCGGCGCTTTGGCAGTCGTCCGCTAGAAGTCGATCTCTACCTGCCCGTTGCAGATCGTCAAAATCAGCCGCCCGATGCCATGCCGCTGATCGTCATCTCCCACGGGCTAGGCTCCAATCGTTTGACCTTCAGCTATATTGCCCAACATCTTGCATCCTATGGCTTTGCGGTTGCAGTGCCAGAACACCCCGGCAGCAATACTAAACGCCTAGAAGACCTGATCAACGGGATCGTTCGTAATGAAACCGAACCTGCTGAATTTGTCCAGCGCCCCCAAGATATAACCTGTCTGCTCAACACGCTGGAGCGCGACTCCCGGTTTGCCAATTTGATCAATACCGATCAGGTGGGCGTGGTCGGGCAATCGCTGGGCGGCTACACTGCCTTTGCCATCGCGGGCACTCCGATCGATCTGAGTCGGCTGAATCGGGAATGTAAGCTTGACGAAACCCTGAATCTGTCGCTGCTGCTGCAATGTCGGCTGCAAAATTGGGTGCTGGATTCTGACAATCTGCGCGATCCCAGGGTAAAAGCCATTGTCGCCATCAACACCTTGGGCAGCAGCCTGTTTGGGGAAGAGGGTTATGCAGCGCTGGATGTGCCCACGCTGATCGTCGCCAGCGGAGCGGATACCGTCACCCCAGCGCTGCCAGAGCAGATCTTGCCCTTTACTTGGCTGACGACACCCCATCGATATCTGCTGCTGCTGCAAAACGCGACCCACTTTTCCGCCATCGATGTGCCCGCAGACGATAATGTGGCTGTCAACCTGCCGCCCGAAGTCGTGGGCCCTGATCCGGCGATCGCCCATTACTATCTCCGCACCGTCAGCCTCGCCTTTTTCCAGGCGCATCTCAATCATGACGATGCCTATCGTCCCTTCCTCAGCGCCCGCTACATTCAGCAGCTTCAAGACGACCAGCTTCCCCTCAGTATTGTGGAGCAGTTCACCCCTGATCAACTCGCGCAGGCAAATGCTCGAAGACCTTGAACTCAGTGCTTACCTTATGCTTATCTCATCATGCTTATCTCAATAGACCGCTTGGTGAATCGTGGCACGGTACCGCCGCGCGACGATTCACACCCTCAAACCAGCATTCATGCAAGAGGGTTAATGGAGGGCTAAAGGAGTTGGGCAAGGAGGTCGCGGTGGATAGCAGCGCGATCGCCAATGGCGGCGAGTTGGTCGGCAGAGAGTCCGTCGCCGTTGGCGTAGAGGTCGATCCAGGTGTGGCTGATAGCGGCGGCATCGTCGGGCATTTGCCCCAGTTCCCAGCCAGGAAGCTGATATTCGTCCATTAGGCGGCTGACTTTGGGGTCGTAGCTGAGGGCAAAACAGCGGCACTGATGGGCTGCGGCCATGATCAGCCCATGCAGGCGCATGGCGATCGCCATTTCGACACCTTGAAACAGCCCTGCAAGCTGGAGCGGGTCGGTGAGCGTTAGCAC
Organism: Cyanobacteriota bacterium; assembly: GCA_046719575.1. Lineage (GTDB taxonomy): Bacteria > Cyanobacteriota > Cyanobacteriia > Elainellales > Elainellaceae > Thermoleptolyngbya. The sequence continues at coordinate 2,194 of JBDNCP010000269.1, read as the reverse complement.
GGTGCTGTGGTCGGGCAGGTAAGTATGCAGCGTTTGGGCGATCGCTCCATCTTGCGCGGGCTGGAAGGGAACCAGCAGCACATGGGTCTGGGTGGCCTGCTGAAACATTGCCAGGGCCCGCCCTAGGGTGTGCAGTCGCGCCTCGGTCAGCGTCGTATGAGGACGCAAGGCAACGGCCACACGCGGCGCGGGCAAATCCCACAGCCCTGGCACGGGGCGGCCCTGCAACGCCCACACCGGGTCGGGAGCCAGCGTTACCGGAATGCCCCAGGCGGTGAGCAGTTCCGCAGAGGGGCGATCGCGCACACTCACGCCCTGACATCCAGCAAAGGCTCGCCGGGCTAGCCATCGACTGGGCGCACGATGCAGCGGCCCCACGCCTTGGGCCCAGGCAATCGTCTTCAGCCCCAGGCGTTGAGCCGTCAGCATCAGCCCGCCATAATACCAGGGATTAACAGCGCTGGTCGCATCTTGCATGAGGCTGCCGCCGCCCCAGATGAAGGCATCCGATCGGCGCAGCGCTTGCAGCACCGCCGCTGCATTCATGCGATCGCACGCCTCCACGCCAAACCGGGCTGCCGTTTCCGCCGGATCGCCCGATAGCACCAGCGGCTTGACCTGCGGCGGCAGCATTTGCAACAGCGTCGCCAGCAGCGCCTCATCGCCGCCATTTCCTTTCCCGTAATAGCCACACAAAACCGCCCGCATGTCTCCCGCTCAAACCCACAGACTTACAGACTTGATGCAGTACCCGACTGAATCGGCAAGATAGCTGCCCCAACCCCTAACTCCTAACCCCTGAGAACCGTGTCATGATGGCTAAGGGGTTGGCCGTGCCGCACCCCAAAATCATGCCACGAGTTGTCCCCGGTTCTGCCAATGCACGCCCTGTCAATTCCTACCTGGATCATTCACATTTCAAGCGTGGTGGAATGGATCGCCGCCATCTGGCTGGTTTGGGTGTATGCCGATGTGTCGCAGCAGCCCGCCTGGCGATCGCTCTCCTGGGGAATGTTGCCCGTGCTGATCAGTGCCATGTGTGCCTGCACTTGGCACTTTTTCGACAATGCGCCCCAGTTGGAGTGGCTAGTGACGGTGCAGGCGGCGACGACCGTTTTGGGCAATGTCACGCTTTGCGTCGCGGGCTGGTGGATCTGGCGGGCCACTCGACCTGCAAAGGAATAGGGCAAAAATTTCAAGAAATTAATTTCAAGAAATTAATTAGGGGCAATAAAGGGCAGAGGGCGATCGCCCCTGCCCTCTGCCATTCCGCCAAACTCCCAAAATCAAAAGCCTAAACCCCAAAGTGCCTCAGAACTGGGCGCTATCCTTCGCTGCTTTTAGACTTGCCGCGCTGAGTAAAATCTTCGGGGCGCAAGTTCGCAAGAAAATCACGGAAGGCCTGACGCTCTGCTTCATCGGCATCTGTATCTACCGGATAAGACGCATCCGCCACCACCTCTTCCATCACCCAGATGGGGCTGCGCGTGCGAATGGCAATCACAATCGCGTCGCTGGGGCGAGCATCGATTTCTTTGCGGACTTCGCCTTGGCGAATGGTCAGGATAGCGTAGAACGTGTTGTCTTGAAGCGAATGAATGACAACCCGCTCAACCGTCAAGTCGCATTCGTCCAGAATGTTCACCAGCAGATCGTGAGTCAGGGGGCGCGGTGGAGTCTGGTTTTCAATGGCGCTCATAATCGCCCGCGCTTGGTCATGGGCAATGTAGATAGGAAGCTGCCGTCGTTCGGATGCGTCTCGCAGCAGCACCAAGGGGCTACGGGAGGCTGCCTCTAGGGCAATTCCAGCGACTTTCATCTCAATCATTCATCTAGCCTCTAGAATCCGTTCAGCAAAGGGATGGAAAGGCGGGGACTGGATCTGCGAAACCCTTGAGCTTGATATAGCCTAGCACCAAGCCCAGGAGATTAGGCGGGCAGTTGAGACACAGGAATAAGAAGTCATACCCCAGCCAAAACTAGGTGAAAACCCCTAGCGGCTGAGATGCCTCCGGCTGTTGCGCGAAAACTGGATGACGCATCTTGAGACTCAGCCACTCAGTTTGCCATTACCAGTATTGAAGCAACTTCCTAGATCCTAGCCTCAGTCCAGTATGACAAGATCAGCGAATGAGTTCAATTCGTGAGGTTAATTGTTCAATTCGTGTTCAACTTGTGTTCAACTTGTGTTCAA
>JBDNCP010000268.1:0-4396 GCA_046719575.1 Cyanobacteriota bacterium | reverse complement strand
TCCGCCAGGGCTTTGCGGAAGTTGCCTTCGCGCACGTCGTGGGTGACGACAACGATTTCTGCCAGGTCGTCCTGGAAGCCGATTTGCACCACGGATTCCAGGCTGACTTCGTGATCGCCAAAGCAGGTGCCCAGCCGCCCAATCACACCGGGCATATCGCGGGTCAGGAAACGGGCGTAGAAGCGGCTGACGACTTCATCCATTGGGCTGATGGTGCAGTAGTGCTGGTGAATGCAGGCCAGCAGCGGGTGCAGCTCGGCGGCAGCATGGGGCGACGTTTCGCCTGTCGCTTTCAAGATCGCCACAATGTTTTGGATATCCGACACGACGGCGCTGGCGGTGGGCCCAGACCCCGCGCCGCGACCAAACAACATCACCTGCCCCACCGGATCGCCCTCAAATAGGATGGCGTTGTAGACATCGTTGACGCTGGCGAGGGGATGGCTCTTGGGCAAGAGCGTCGGGTGGACGCGCACTTGCAGATGGTCGGTCGCGTCGTCGGGGGCGCTGGGTTCCCGCAGGGCCGTCGCCAGCAGCTTGATCACAAACCCCAGCCGATCGGCGTAGGCGATGTCGGCGGCGCTGATGCTGCGGATGCCTTCGCAGTAGACTTCGGGCAGCTTGATGCGGCCGCCAAAGGCGAGGGAGGCGAGGATGGCGATTTTGTCGGCGGCATCGAGGCCGTCTACGTCGGCGGTGGGGTCGGCTTCGGCATAGCCCAGGCGCTGTGCGTCCGCCAGCACTGCATCAAAGTCTGCGCCTTCGCGGGCCATGCGCGTCAGGATATAGTTCGTCGTGCCGTTGACAATGCCCATGACGCGGTGGATGCGGTTGACACTGAGGGATTGTTTCAATGGCTGAATGACCGGAATGCCGCCCGCCACGGCCGCTTCGATCATCACGTACACGCCGGCCGCGCTGGCCGCGTCGAAGATTTCGTCGCTGTAGCGAGCAATCACGGCTTTGTTGGCGGTGACGACGTGTTTGCCGTGGGCGATCGCCTTCAAGATGAGCGATCGCGCTGGCTCCAGCCCGCCAATCACCTCCACCACAATGTCGATCGCTGGATCGGTGACGATGGCTTCCAAATCAGTCGTCAGCAGGTCGGCGGGCAGAGCCACCGGGCGCGGCTTATCGAGCGATCGCACGCCCACTTTGCCAATCTCGATTTCTTGCACCAGCGGATGGCGCAACTCCGGATTTAGCAGAATCTCTGCCGTCCCTGCGCCGACCGTTCCCAAGCCCAATAGCCCAATCTTGAATGCCACAGCTCTCGACCCGTGAAAATCATCATCCCCCAATTGTAGGAGGGAATGTCGGCGCGGGTGAGGGCCGCCAGTCGTCTGGCTCAGGGCGATCGCCAAAAGTCTTGATGCACCGCTACGATTTCATCCTCCAGCGCATCGAACGGGCCCCACACGCGGATGGGCTTTTGTCCGGCGGCAAACACCTGGCGACAGGGCAGGCTCAGCGTTGGGTTTTGCGCGTGGTTGCCCGTCAGCGCCAGCAGGCTGGTTTCGGCAATGCCATAGACCAAACGCCCAATGTTCCCCCAGTATTGGGTTCCCGCGCACATGACGCAGGGTTCGGCGGTGGTGTAAAGCGTGCAGTTCCACAGATACTCTGGGCTGAAATTAGTGCTGGCAACCCGCACCAGCACCGATTCGGCGTGGTTGACTGGGTTGACGTTGCCCTGCTCCAGCAGCACGGTTTCGTGATCCGGCGCGACCAGAATTGCACCAAAGGGATGATGCCCAAAGCTCCTGGCGCGAACGGCGATCGCATTGGCCCGCCGCAGGTGACGCAGCATTTGCGCTGGCGTGGGGTCTGGATGGTCGAAGGTGTAAGACATACAAGACGCATCGGGGCTAACAAATATCCACACACCCTGACATTACATTTTGCCAATGACAAGCGCCTTTCTCGAAGGGTATTAAAATATTAGATTGACTTTGTGTGATGGTCGAAACCGTGAATCTAGACTGCGAGATCGCATAAACTGCGAGATTGTGAGAATCGACCATGCCCACCCGCAGCTAAGCGACACCCATCAACCCTGAAGCGCATTTAGACCTGGCTTTTAGAGGCTATCTGGGCGATCGCCCTTCTGTTTTCCCAGAACCGCTGTCCTGAATCCTGGCTGCGAATACTCGAATACGGGTTACGGGTCGCTCACGCGATTCATGCCTGCTGGCTCCATCCATCACCCCCTAATTCTTAACCCCTAATCCACCAAGGTTTTTCTTATGAATTCTGCCATTCGGTTTTTGATGTGCCCGCCCGATCACTACGATGTGGATTACGTGATCAATCCCTGGATGGAGGGCAATATCCACAAATCCTCGCGCGATCGCGCTGTGGAGCAGTGGCACGGGCTGTATCACCTGATCAAAGACCGGGCAGCGGTGGATTTGGTAAAACCCCAAATCGGCGTGCCCGATATGGTGTTCACAGCTAACGCAGGGCTGGTGCTAGAAGATAAGGTCGTCCTCAGCCGCTTTTATCACAAAGAGCGCCAGGGCGAAGAGCCGTTTTTCAAGGCATGGTTTGAGGAACAGGGCTACACCGTTTACGAGTTGCCCAAGGACTTGCCCTTTGAAGGCGCGGGCGATGCCCTGCTCGATCGCGAGGGGCGCTGGCTGTGGGCGGGCTACGGCTTCCGCTCGGAGCTAGATTCTCACCCGCTTTTGGCGAAATGGCTGGATATTGAAGTGCTGTCGCTGCGACTGATGGACGAGCGCTTCTATCACCTCGACACCTGCTTTTGCCCACTGACTGACGGCTACTTGCTCTACTATCCGCCCGCGTTTGATGCCTATTCCAACCGTCTGATCGAAATGCGCGTGCCCGCCCACAAGCGCATCGCCATCGAAGAAGCCGACGCAGTGAACTTTGCCTGCAACGCGGTCAATATCGACCGGGTTGTGATTATGAATAAGGCCAGCGATAGCCTCCGTCAGCGGTTGCAGGATCTGGGCTTTGTGCTGTTGGAAACGCCGCTGACAGAGTTTATGAAGGCGGGCGGCGCGGCCAAGTGCCTGACGTTGCGGGTGACGGAGCCGCTGGAGCCGCTGCATCAGGCGATCGCCGCTGTGGAGAGCCGCGTCATCCAGCTTGAGGGACACCTGCTCGATTCAGGCTTGATTAACAACGCGCTGGACTTGATTGTGGAAAGCGGCGGCAGCTTCCAGGTGCTGAACTTTCGCCTGGGCGAACAGCGCCAGAGTACGTCGGCGGCAGAGGTGAAGGTGTCGGCTCCCTCTCACGACGTGATGGAAAGCATCATGTCGGGCTTGATTGACATGGGCGCAGTGCCCCAGCCGCAGGAAATTTGCGACAACCCGCTGGAAACTGTGACGCAGGACGGCGTTGCGCCGGATGATTTCTACGTCACGACGATTTACCCGACGGAGGTGCGGGTGAACTGCGAGTGGATTCGCGTGCAAAACCAGCGCATGGATGCGGCGATTGTGGTGTCTCACGGATCAGCGGGCCCGATGGCGGAATGCAAGCTGCTGCGCGATCTGAAGGTGGGCGATCGCGTCGTGGTCGGTGTGGAGGGCATCCGCACCGTCCGCAAGCCCGATGCCCGCGACGCTCGCAACGGCAATGGCTCCAGCGACAAGGAATTTAGCTTTATGGGGTCGGGCGTATCGAGCGAACGTCGTGTTGAGCTAGTCGTTGAGCAAATCGCTTGGGATCTGCGCCGCATCCGTGACCAAGGTGGCAAGGTCGTCGTCGTCGCGGGGCCGGTGGTAATTCACACGGGCGGCGGTGAACACCTGGCCCGACTGATCCGCGAGGGCTATGTGCAGGCCCTCTTGGGTGGTAATGCGATCGCCGTTCACGACATCGAGCAAGCCATGATGGGCACGTCGTTGGGTATGGACATGAAGCGGGGCGTGTCGGTGCGCGGCGGCCATCGCCACCACCTGAAGGCAATCAACACCATCCGTCGCTGTGGCAGCATTGCCAACGCGGTCGAACAGGGCGTGTTGACCAGCGGCATTTTCTACGAGTGCATCAAGCATCAGGTGCCCTTCTCGCTGGCGGGTTCCATCCGCGACGACGGCCCCCTGCCCGACACGCAGATGGACTTGATCAAAGCCCAGGCAGAGTATGCCGAGCTAATTCGCGGCGCAGATCTGATTCTGATGCTGTCTTCCATGCTGCACTCCATCGGTGCGGGCAATATGACCCCCGCAGGCGTGAAGATGGTCTGTGTAGACATTAACCCGGCTGTGGTGACGAAGCTGAGCGATCGCGGCTCGGTGGAATCCGTCGGCGTGGTGACGGATGTGGGCCTGTTCCTTAGCCTGCTAAACCAGCAGCTCAGCAAGCTCACCAGCCCCTATCGCCTTGCCCAAATGGTCTAGAAACTGGAGGGCGATCGCTC
>JBDNCP010000267.1:0-4463 GCA_046719575.1 Cyanobacteriota bacterium | reverse complement strand
CCTAACCCAACCAGTCGGCAAATTCGATATGAAAGCGATCGCCCAAAATCGCCTCTCGAATCCGCTGAGTAAAGCGCACCAGTTCCGTGATGTTGTGAATGGAAATCAGCGTAAACGCCAGGATTTCGCGGGCGTGGAGCAGGTGGCTCAGGTAGGCGCGAGTGAAATTTTGGCAGGTATAGCAGGGACAGGTTTCATCCAGCGGTGAAAAATCGCGGCGGAAGCGGTTGTTTTTCAAGTTCCAGCGATCGCCCTGCACTAGCGCCGCGCCGTGTCGCGCCAGTCGGGTGGGAATCACGCAGTCAAACAGGTCAACCCCAGCGGCGATCGCCCGCACCATTTCCTTGTGCGTTCCCACACCCATCAGATAGCGTGGCTTGTCTGCGGGCAGCAGCGGAGCCGTCACCTGCACGATTTTCTCGATCAGTTCCGGCGGTTCCCCCACGCTCACGCCGCCAATGGCATAGCCAAAGGCATCAAACTGGGCGATCGCCTCCGCTGCTTCTTGCCGCAAGTCAGGATACACTCCACCCTGCACGATCGGAAATAAAGCCTGATCCGACCGGGCATGAGCCGCAAAGCACCGATCTAGCCAGCGCATCGTGCGATCGGTAGCCCGCTTCACCTCCTCCCAAGTCGCTGTGTGAGGCGGGCACTCGTCAAAGGCCATAATCACGTCGGCTCCCAGCGCATTTTGAATCTGAATCGAACGCTCTGGCGTGATTTGGATAATCTTGCCGTCGCGGGGCGATCGAAACGTTACGCCTTCATCCGAAATCTGGCGTATCTCGCTCAGGCTAAACACCTGAAACCCGCCAGAATCCGTCAGCATCGGCCCGTCCCAACCCATAAACCGATGCAACCCACCCGCCTCAGCCACCAGATCTTCACCGGGCTGCAAATGCAGATGATAGGTGTTTGCCAGCACCATCTGCGCCCCCGTGCCCTTGAGTTGGGCGGGTGTGATGGTTTTTACGTTGGCCAACGTGCCCACCGGCATAAACCGGGGCGTTTCTACGATGCCATGCGGCGTTTGAAACACACCGGCCCGCGCCTTCGTAACGCAACATTGCCCCTGACAGGTATACGAAAAATGAATGCCCAATATTTTGAATGCCCAATATTTCGCTCTAGCGTCCGCTACATGCTAGCGCCCGCTACATGGAAAAATTTTCTTCATCGTCAATCCGGACATCCCATCCGGCAGACAAGACTTCTGTGACCACTGCTTCCAGAGCCGCCGCATTTAGCCTGCGGCAGTTTTGGTCATCCAGCGGATTCGACAGAGGCACCAGTCTCAGCAGGCGATTGTCTTGCACCAGATCAAAGCAAGCCTCGCCCTCTGGCAACTGAGACATCTCCAAATAATCGAAGCTCTGGACGTTGAGATAGAGCGTGTGGTTTGCCACTAGGCTAGAACACTGCGGGTCTGAAAAGACTTCCATCACATACCCTTCGCACTCGCCGCCAGGGATGCCGTCCTGGATGTAGCAGTAGCGGACTTGATGAAGATCTGCTAGGAGCCGCTGCATGTCTTGCTTGTTGACCAGGATGCCTGTGTCCACAATACAAGGGGCAGGAAGTCGAGGGGTGTTGGATGGTGAATCGTGACTCATAACAAGAAAACCTGCGATCGCACCAGAATCCGAATCTGGAGTGGGCTAAGGGAGATGGAACAGCGAGGTGGCTGCGTCCATGCAGCCTAAACCAGAGACAGAGAAAACCGTAAAACTCTGGGCACAGTTGCCTAGAGTTTAAAGAATCCATCTCAGCCAGGGGCCGTAGCCAGCGAAACGGTGAATCTGGCAATATCTCAGCGAACCCAACTGAACCTGAGTAGATCATATCTCAAGATTTCTAGCCTGATGAGAGCGAGAATCATAGGATAGGCACTCACAGCCAGCTTGAACCATTTTTAGCGTCATTTTGAACGTCAATTTTGACGGTTCTAAAGCAAGACTGGCGCTTATTTGCCCCCCGCTTTCATTCATTTTTTTCGCTAATTCTTACTATGGTTTAGTGAAACTTGCCTAAATTATGGCGCGGCTTGAACAACGCGAGTCAGCGTCATGGCTGATGTAGATCCAGATCAAATGTGCTAGTCACTATGCTATCCACGGGTACAGATTGTCTTGTTTTATTAGGATTTATGCAGTTACACAATTTCTTGCGAGAACAATTTCTTGCGAGAAATTATCCGAAGTCTAGAAAAATCATTAGACTTCTTGCGTGAATCGTGGCGCGGTACCGCCGCGCCACGATTCACGCCCTCAAAACAGCATTCATGCAAGAGGTTTATTACAAGTGCGTAAGTCCTGTCTATTTTTAATCAGTCTGAAATATCCGTCTGGGCAAAGGATGCGGGTGATTTGACTCAGGTGTTTTCTCGACTAAGCACAGCTCTGGTAAACGCGGCACAAACGCTGGCAGGAGCGATCGCCTTCTACACCTGCCTGACTGTGCCTAAATGGCTACATCCTGCCTTTCCCCAAGTCGCTCGGATGGCTCCAGTGGTAGGTCTGCTCATCGGGGTGCTGCTAGGGCTGGTAGATGCCAGTCTGCATCTGTTGGGAATGCCCGTGCTGACCCGCAGCGTGCTGGTGGTGGGGCTGTGGGTGGGCGTGACGGGCGGGCTGCATCTGGATGGCGCAATGGACACCGCCGACGGGCTGGCCGTCCTCGATCCGCAGCGACGATTAGAGGTCATGGCCGACAGCCGCGCTGGGGCATTTGGCGTGATGGCGGCGATCGCCCTCCTGCTGCTCAAAACTGCTGCCCTGAGCGATTTGGCAGAACCCGCACTGCCGCGAATGCTGCTGCTGATGCTAGCGGCAGGCTGGGGCCGCTGGAGCCAACAGGTGGCGATCGCCCGCTATCCTTATCTCAAGCCCACAGGCAAAGGCGCATTTCACAAAGCCGCCCTGCCCCGTCTTACCTATACCCTGCCTAGTTTGCTGCTGCTGCTCAGCCTCAGCCTCTATCCAGGTTTGGCAAATCCTAACCTGTGGCGCTGGAGCCTGATTTTAGGGCTGGGCAGCGGGGCGATCGCCCTCCTGCTCCCCGCTTGGTTTCACCATCGCCTAGGCGGCCACACTGGCGACACCTACGGCGCAGTCGTGGAATGGACAGAAGCCCTAATCCTAGTACTAGTGACCCTAGCCTGACAGAACCCACAGAGCATCAAATCCTCCTCCCTTCTTCCCTCTTCCCTCTTCCCTCTTCGTTCTTCCCTCTTCGTTCTTCCCTCTTCCCATGACCTCCCTCCCCGCCTGCGTCAACGCCCTCCATCTGCCCCAAATTGAGCGCCATGTTTTTATTTGCGCCGATCAGACCATACCCAAGTGCTGCGACAAAGGCGACAGCCTGATAGCGTGGGATTATCTAAAAAAGCGGCTCAAAGAATTGGGGTTAGATCAACCGACGGGCGATCGCCCCACCTGCATCTTTCGTACCAAAGCAAACTGTTTACGGGTTTGCCAGCAGGGTCCAATTTTGGTGGTCTATCCCGATGGCGTGTGGTATCACAGCGCCACACCGACCGTAATTGAAGAAATTATTCAAAAGCACCTGATCGGCAACCAAATCGTTCAAGACTATGCCTTCCTAGTTCATCCGCTATCCTCTACGTCAAACGAATTGGCCGCGCATGGCAGTTTAAATCCGGACGCGCTACAGTCAGAAAGCAAGGATTAATCTACATAATTTCAACGTTTCTTAACTATGCGGATTTCCCGCTTGCGCTCAGTATGATGTAAGCAGGTCTACTGAAAGGCTGAATGTCTCCACAAAGCCTCGACTTCAGCGCAAAGTCAGGCAATACAAAATTTCTTCAGGTTCTTGAGCTAAACTGTGCGCTCTGTGGATCTACTGGGTATTATTTATTAGCACGATTCATCTCAACTCAGGCATGGCGAGTGATGTAGCATGACAAAGGAAGCCAGTGTGGGAGAGCACAAGCGACTTCTACTAATTGACGACGACCCAAACCTCATCTTGCTCGTAAAGGACTATCTAGAGTTTCGGGGGTATGAGGTCATCACCTCAGAGAACGGTCAAGAAGCGCTAGAAGTGCTGCAAAAAGAGACACCAGACATGATCATCTGCGATGTGATGATGCCGCAGATGGACGGCTACTCGCTTGTAGAACAAGTTAGAAAAGATCCGCGCACCAGTTGGATTCCGGTGCTGTTTCTTTCGGCAAAAGGGCAAAGCCAGGACAAAATTAAAGGTTTAAACACTGGCGCTGACGTTTACATGGTGAAGCCGTTTGAGCCGGAAGAACTCGTCGCCCAGGTTGAGTCTTCTCTCAAGCAAGCCTCTCGATTGATTCAGCGGCAAGACAAAGGGCTAGACAGTGCCCCAAAAATCCAGGTGCCCTTCGACGTTGAGCTAACGCCGACCGAACTGCGAGTGGTGCAGTTTGTGGCTCAAGGCATGGCAAACCGAGAAATTGCCGAGAAGCT
>JBDNCP010000266.1:0-4505 GCA_046719575.1 Cyanobacteriota bacterium | reverse complement strand
GAAGAGAGAAGAACGAAGAGAGAAGAACGAAGAGAGAAGAACGAAGAGAGAAGAGGTTCCGTTTTTCGTTTTTCGTTTTTCGTTTTTTCCGTCCCTCCCCCTCACCCATGAACCTCCCCATCAGGCATAATCGCTCCCTTCAGGTATGCCCCGGTCATCTTTACCATGATTCTGTCCTTCACGCCCATGCGGGCCCCGCGCAGGTTTGCACCGCGCAGGTCTGCTCCGCTAAGGTCTGCGCCGATTAGGTTGGCATCTTGCAGGTTGGCGTGGCTCAGGTCGGCTTCTAATAGATTGGCGCGAAACAGATTGGCCCGCTGGAGGTTGGCGTGGTTCAAATTGACGCGGTGCAAAAAGGCATCGCTGAGGTTGGCATCGCTGAGGTTCGCATTGCTCAGGTTGCGCCCGCTCAGGTCTTTTTCGCGCAGATCCCGCCCGCTCAGGTCGCTGCCGCTGAGGTCGGGGTCTTGACGGCGGGGGGGACGGGGTGGCGGTTCGGGCGGGGACTGGCTGGCGGTATGGCTACTATGGGAATTGCCCGCATAGCTATGACCAGCAGGGCTGCCCTTGGGCGGATGGGTGCCGCTGCCGTTCGCGCTGGTCTGTTGTGGCGAGCCGGAGGCTGTGGGGCCTGCCGCCCCCTTGGGGCTGGAGTGGGAATAGGTCGAGCCAGAATAGGAGGAACTGGAATAGCTAGAGCTAGACGACCCAGCGCCAGGATAGCTAGAGTATGCGCCACCAGGATAGCCCGCGCCGCGATAGGAAGAACTGGGATCGGATGCGCCTTTGTAGGTGGAGCCTTGGGCGTAGCCCGGTCGAGCAGGCGGGCGATAGCGGGCGCGAGAATAGGATGGGCGGGATGGCTCTGGGCGGGCGCTGCTGGCGGATTGATCCGATGGACTGGGGGTTGCGGTTGCCCCAGCGTTGGATTTCAAAAAGGCGCGGAGGCGATCGCGCGCCTGGTTAATTTCCTTAATCTTCTCCTGGGCCTTTTGGTGCAGCCGCTCATTATCCGTCGGAATCCGATCGGGATGCCACACAAACACCAAGTCCTTATAAGCCTGGTTCACCTCTTCGAGGGACGCGCCAGGCTCCAAATCCAGGACTCGGTAGTAGTGTTCGAGGTCTTTCATCTAGAACACCATATCATTTCCCCAGTGGCGTGAGGACGGCGGAAATCCTCTCTAAATCCTGTCTGCATCATAGATTGATCGCCGAGCGGTGATCCTGAGGCGGGGGCCTCTAGACCCTGGTCCAAATGGCTGCCCTGGTTGCGACAGGTTGAGTTGAGCCATTGGCAGGCTCATTTGAGCGGGGGGCGATCGCCCTCCGTCTCAACTCCGCGACTTTACGGCAAATCTAAGCGAGGGCCAACCAAATCTCATCCAAGCTACGGGAAATCTAAATAATTGACGTGTCCAAAGCTTCATCCGTCCTTCAAAGCTGGCCGCTAAACTGTGGGGTGATGAATGCAAAGGGTAAAAGCAACTATGGATGCCACTGCACTCTGGCAACGCTATCAAGACTGGCTCTATTTCCATGAAGGGCTAGGTCTATATCTTGATATTAGTCGGATGCGCTTTGCCGATGACTTTGTAGAGCGCATGAAACCCAAGTTTGAGAAGGCGTTTAAGGACGTGGCGGCGCTAGAAGCAGGGGCGATCGCCAATCCCGACGAAAACCGCATGGTCGGCCACTACTGGCTGCGAAATCCTGACCTGTCGCCTAGTCCAGACATCAAAGCCGAAATCGTGGATACCCTGGCTAGCATTAAAGCATTTGCCGCCAAGATCCACACAGGCGAAATCCGCCCGCCCCAGGCAACGAAATTCACCGATTTGCTCTCGGTGGGCATCGGCGGCTCCGCCCTCGGCCCCCAGTTCGTCGCCGAAGCGCTCGGCCCAGAACCCGCCCCGCTCAAGATTCACTTCATCGACAACACCGACCCCGCAGGCATCGACCGCGTACTGAATCGGCTAAAAGATCGGCTGAACAGCACCCTCGTTCTGGTGACCAGCAAGTCTGGCGGCACGCCCGAAACCCGCAACGGCATGTTAGAAGTCAAACAGGTTTACGAAAAGCACGGGCTGAACTTTGGGCAACATGCCGTCGCGATCACCATGCCCGGCAGCAAAATGGACGGCTTGGCAAAGTCCGAGGGCTGGCTGGCCACCTTCCCCATGCAAGACTGGGTGGGGGGGCGCACCTCCGAGCTGTCTAGTGTGGGCCTGCTGCCTGCGGCGCTGCAAGGCATCGATATTCAAGCCATGCTGGACGGCGCAAAAGAAATGGACGAAGCCACCCGCGTTGCCGACCTCCGCCACAATCCCTCCGCTCTGCTGGCGCTGTGCTGGTACTACGCAGGCAACGGCAAGGGCGAAAAAGACATGGTGATGCTGCCCTACAAAGACAGCCTGCTGCTGTTTTCGCGCTATTTGCAGCAGCTTGTGATGGAGTCGCTGGGCAAAGAAACTGACCTCGACGGCAACAAGGTCTATCAGGGCATTGCGGTCTACGGCAACAAGGGTTCCACCGACCAGCACGCCTATGTGCAGCAGCTTCGGGAAGGCGTGCCCAATTTCTTTGTTACGTTTATCGAAGTGCTGGGCGATCGCCAAGGCGACTCTATCGAGGTGGAACCGGGAGCCACCAGCGGCGATTTTCTGTCGGGGCTATTGCAAGGGACTCGTCAGGCGCTCTACGAAAACCACCGCGACTCGATCACCGTCACTATTCCACAAGTCACGCCGCGCACTGTCGGCGCGTTGATCGCGCTATATGAGCGGGCCGTTAGCCTCTACGCCTCGCTGGTGAATATCAACGCCTACCACCAGCCTGGTGTAGAAGCGGGTAAAAAAGCAGCAGCGTCCGTACTGGAGCTTCAGCGGCAGATCGTGGCGACGCTCAAGGCAACAGGGCAGCCCCTCTCGCTGGCGGAACTGGCTGACAAGATCGGCGCATCTGACCAAGTAGAAACGGTGTATCTTATCGTCCGTCATCTCAGCGCCAATGGTCGTGGCGTAACGCTGGCCGGCGATCTGGGTAGACCCAGCACCTTGATGATTTCTGGTCGCTAGTCTGTTTGTGGGTTGATTTTTGGGGCATGATCTCTCCAAAAAATCGACAAAATCGACCTATTTAGCGGGCTACTAGGGACACATCTCGACTGAGAGGCTCAAATCCTGATCGATCTCCTCTAAATTCCCCATTGAAAAGGAGGGCTTTGAATCTTTTCCCCTTTTCGAGCGCAGCAGCGCGTTGGCGCGGGGGCTAAAGGGGGATATTAGGCTGGTGTGGACTTAGTAGCCTCACCTAGAGGGTGGGGTTTGGGGATGCAGGCAGATTGGATGTGGCACATCGCGTTATTACTTGTAAAAAAGGAAGAAACTTCTTTATCACAAAACGTACCGATTCTGCCATTTCAGTAACAATCTTTTTATAGTGGACGTATAGGCTAAAAGTGGACGCTCATAGATGAGGTGCTGATATGGGTCTGAAAGGTCGCGTTGAAGTTCGCCCGTTGACCTCGATCAAGGGCGGCATGGCTGAGTTTTATACCCCCCAGTCCAGCAATGAAACAATGCTGGTTAGCATTCCACCGGGCATGGTAGACGATTTGTTTGTCCACCATTTTCAAACGGATCAACTTTTGGTAGTGCGGGGTAGCTTCGTGCTGGTGGTGCTACAAAACCGAGAGTATCAATATATTCCCTTGAGCGATCGCCATCCCACCGTCGTCACTATTCCCCCTGGCATTCCCCACGCTGCGATTCACTTGGGGTCTGAGCCGTGCTTTTTGGTAAATGCAGTGCTGCGACATGGCGATGCTCATCCCAAAGACTATCGCCCGATGAAGCCCCCCATGCCGTTTGATTTTGTGAAAGCTCGCGCTGCGCTGGCAGAGTTAGAATATCCCATTGGCATTGCAAGCTAGGGCTTCAAGTTTCTCCAAAGGGGCAGGAGTCAGTATGGGTTCCAAATAAGTGAGGAATATAGAACTGCCTCCCGCCCTGTTTTTTGTCATGCGGTCGCGGCAGTTTCCTGCTTTTTCACCGATCCCTGTGTGCCCAGTTGAATCAGTTCCACTTTGTAGCCGTCGGGATCTTCTACAAATGCGATCACGGTCGAGCCGTGCTTCATCGGGCCGGGTTCCCGCGTCACCTTGCCGCCCAATGCTCGAATGCGATCGCACGTCCCGTAGATATCGTCCACACCCAGCGCAATGTGGCCATAGCCGTTGCCCAGGTCATATTTGTCGGTGCCCCAGTTGTAGGTCAACTCCAGCACGGTATGGTCTGCCTCGTCGCCATAGCCCACAAACGCCAGCGTAAACTCGCCACCGGGATAATCTTTCTGGCGCAGCAGCTTCATTCCCAGCACATTGCAATAGAAATCGAGCGACTTTTCCAAATTGCCAACCCGCAGCATCGTATGCAGCATTCTCATCCGGCTCGCCTCCCATTCTTGATATTGCGCTGTTTCCCCTTATTTTAGGACAGAGTATT
>JBDNCP010000265.1:0-4523 GCA_046719575.1 Cyanobacteriota bacterium | reverse complement strand
ATGGCAACGGGTCATAGCACCTGGTCTGGATCAAAGCCGTGCGATCGCAAAAAAGCCTCCAGTTGTTCTCGCCGCCGTCGTTCGGCTTCGGCCCGCTGCCGTTCGGCTTCGGCTTCGCTCAAGTAGCGATCGCCCTTCGCATCAAACCACGCCAACTGCTCCTGCGGCAAATTGCCAAACAGGGCTTGATGTCGCCCAATTCCCAACCCCACTTCCGGCATCCAGTACGGCTCCCCCATCTGCAACTCGTACTGCCCATTCACCAATTTGTACACCTCAAACGGCTGATGCCCGTCCCGCTGCCAAAACTCTGGATTGTAAATGACATAGTAAAGAACGCCCAAGCGGGCGTAAATCTCCATCTTTTCGTCATACTCGCCACCATAGCTGTGGGACACCAGTTCCAGCGTCAAAATCGGCGGAATATTGTTCTCTTCCCACAGCACATAGCTTAGCCGTCCGCGCCCTTTGCGGCTCGGCTTGCGACGTTCAACCCCCAAGCTCAAAAACCCATCCGGAATCACAGGCACCCTCGGACTCTTGCCCGTCGTGTGATAGATGCCCATGTCTACGCCAAAGTACCAATCGTCGCGGTTTGCCCAAATCGAATTGAGCAAAAACAGCAGAATATTGGGCAAAAGATTCTGGTCTTCGTTGTCCACAGGCGTATCGTCTGAGCAGGGCAGCTCTTCGCTGGAGGGTAGGTGCTGTAGGTCGATCGGCAGCATAGCAAAACCTCAAACGTCCTCAGATGACTTTATTGTAGGCGCGGGTGGGTGGGGGGTTGGGAGTGGGTGGGGGTGCAGGTGGGTGGGGCGATCGCCCTGCCGCTTTGCGACGCAACACCTCTGCAAACAAGGCATAACCCGGACGTAAAGGCTGCGCGATCGCCTTTACACGCTGGCGAAACTCCCCAATGGTCTGCAATCGAGATGTTTCTTCCAACAGCAGTCAGCAGTATTGCTCTTTGAACTTACGCAAAACTCGGAGGTTTTAACCAAGAATCAAGCATCGTGACCAGCGTAGTGGCTTAAACCTCCGAGGTTTTGGTCAAAATGCGTCAGCCCTGGCTCCTTATAAATGGGTCAGATCAATCAAAAGATATTGCTGGTCAAGCCCCTGCGCTCTAATCCTTCCAAAATGTTGTGAGCCTCTACCAGCTCACGATTTTCTGGTTTTCGCAGCCACTCTGTCAGGGCTTCCACCGCAATATCGCTAAGCGTCCAGTCTTTCCCTGCATTTTTGAAGGGGGCGATCGCCCGAATCAAGAAGTCAATATCCTGAGGAACTTGCGCTCTAAACTGAACAGTCTTGACCTTGGCCATTGCGAAGACGAACGAACAATATTGCAATTCTGTCATAGGGCAGTGTACATTTATATAAATCTGCTTATCTGCTTATTTGCTTTTATGCAATAATGCATAGTCTCTGTAAATATTAAACAATGGAGCATTGGCAAATGGTGGTCTTGTCGGACGATGAAGTGGCGCTGATTCGGGCGCTGCTGACGGCGGTGCGGGCGATTAAAGTGCGAGATATCGACAAAGCGCTGGTGATTTTGGCGAAAGGCGAAAAACGGGGCACCCCGCCAAATCCAGCGGCGCGGCTGGACTGACGGGCGTAGCGGAGTGTGGGATGATGCAAAGGCGGACGCTGTGGCGAACCTTGTGACGGGTAGAGGGTGGTCAGGTAAAACGTGGAGGCACGGCTGGGTAGGCAACTAAAGCAACCGTGGGCAGGCTTGCGTCGGCTGGGATGGGTCTGGGCGGTGGCGCTGATGGTACTAGTAGGTGGGCTGGGTTGGATGCAGCCGGCAGGGGCGGCTCCGTTGGTCGAGCAGCAGCCCTTGACGCTAGAGCTATTGCAGCAGCGGCTCAAAAAGCCCGTGACCCTGGAAGATGGTGCAGCGATTGACCTGCGGCGCGTGATCATCGACCTGCGGCCAGAGAACGTCGCCTTCCGCGACCAGTTTTATCAACTAGTACAGGCGACCCTGCGGCGATCGCCCACCCCCCTCGGCCTCGACCTCAGCAGCAGCCTGATCCAGGGCAAGCTCGACATCGCCCAACTGGGCTTGCAGGCTCCAGTCTTCGGCGATGAGCTACCCGATCTGCTGACAGAAAACGAGCTAAACCAACTCAAGCGCGATCGCCGCCGCATTACTCAACTCAGCCAGTTGTCCCGATCCCTGCTGACTCAGGAACCGCCCCCCGTCCTCAAGCTCACCGTGCTGCGCGGGCCCCTGCTACTCGCCCAGACACGCATCGAGGGGGTAGCCGATTTCAGCAACACGTTTTTTTTGGGCAAAGTAGACACCGCCGGAGCCGACTTTACCCAAGAAGCAGACTGGGCCGATGCCCGCTTTAGCCAGCCCGCCAGCTTTGCCGATACCCAGTTTCGCCAGGAGGCACGATTTCGCAGCGTCATCTTCTTTGAGCGGGCAGCGTTTGGCCGCGCTCGGTTTCAGGGCGGAGTCACGTTCCAAAACAGCGAATTTCAGGCAGCAGCAAACTTCAATCGGGCAACCTTTCAGCAAGTGGCTAATTTCAGCCGCGTGCGCTGGCAGAGCAACGCCGACTTTGCCCAAACGCACTGGGAAGCCGCAGCCATTTTCAACCAGAGCCAGTTTGCCCAGTCGCTATTTCTTTCAGATGCCGTGTTTGAGCAGGCAGCCACCTTCCGCGAGGTGCAGTTTGGGCAACCCGTCAACCTGCGCGGCGCGGTGATCCAGGCGCAGACCGATTTTGGCGATGCCAGCTTTGCACCAGGGACCTATCTCAACGTGGCAGGGCTGCAATTCAACCCCGATCGCGCCAAAATTCTAGGCAGTCCGGGGCAAATCGGCCGAGCCATTTCCGTGCCGACGCTCCAGGGCAACGAGACCATCTTGCGAAACCTGGTGCGAAACTTTCGCTCGATCGAGCAAATTGCCGATGCCAACCAGATCGGCTATCTGGCGCAACGGCTGCGATCGCGCCAGATCGAGCGCTCCCTCTGGGGCACGAATCTCAACACCGCTTCCCAGGCGCAGCTCCAGCAGGTCGGCTTTTCGGCAAAACAGGCGGAGGCGATCGCCCTTTCCCGCGCCCAGCACCCCTTTCGCAGCCTCGGCGACCTGCTCAAGCTCGACAGCATCGACCTGGCCACCTATGTCAAAGTGCGCGATCGCGTCGTCGCTAGCGAACCCCGCTCGATCTTTGGCTGGCTGGGCACCGCGCTAAACTGGGTGGGGCTGGCGCTGCTGCTGACATTGACCCGCTACGGCACCAGTTCCGGCCTCACATTTGGCGTAGGGCTAATTGCCGTGGCCTACTTTGCGCTGGTGTTTTGGCTGGTCGATCGGGTGCGGCGGCGACATCCCCAGCCCATCCTGCCCACGCCCAGCGAAACCGGGTGGATACTCAGCAGCACAGGGCTATTGGCCACCATTGGACTGTCTATCGTATTTCGACTCGCAGAATCGCCCTGGCTCACCCTGGCCTGCCTAAGCGTAGTAATTATTCCCATCCCAGCGACCCTGCTGGTTTTGCTTTACCGCAACGGGCGGTTTCATCCCCAAATGGACGTAAGCTACTTCGTCGAAGAAGGCACACTGCGCCAATTGCGGATTCTTATCGGGAGGTTGCCCACTATTCCCCGCTATCCCATGTTTCGAGAACGCTACGCGCCGCTGCTGTGGGATCGCCGCTGGAACTGGCTCAACTATCTCGACCTCAGCGCCAACAACCTGCTGCGCTTTGGGTTCAACGACATCCGACTCCGCGACGAGCATCTGCCAGGGCTGATCACCACACTCGTCTGGTATCAGTGGGCCTTTGGGCTAGTGTATACCGGGCTGCTGCTGTGGACGCTCTCGCGCACCATTCCGGGGCTAAATCTGCTAATTTATTTCAAGTAACTTATCTTCAAATAATTCACCTCAACTAGCTCACACCCATCCTAAGGCAAACTTCTAAGGCAAACCCCTAAGGCAAACAATCGAGATACATCTCCACATCCCAGTCAGAGGTCGTCGCCAGAAACTTCTCCCATTCGTCTCGCTTATACCAGGTGTAAAGTTCATACATCTCGCCAGGTAGCGCAGACCGAATCACCTCATCCTCATCCAGACGGGCCAGCGCCTCCCCCAGCGACATCGGCAGCTTTTTCACCTGCTTTCCGGCTTCCATTGCCTCGTAGAGGTTGCGAGTTTCCGGCTCACCCGGATCAAGGTTGCGCCGAATCCCGTCATCAAAGGCCTTGAGCAGGGCAGCCGCCATCAGGTATGGATTGACCATCGAATCTACCGCACGATACTCAAACCGACCCGGCGCTGAAACCCTCAGCCCACAGGTGCGATTCTGAAACCCCCAATCGGCGTAGACCGGGGCCCACAGCCCCTTGTCCCACAGGCGGCGATAGGAGTTGACCGTAGAGCAGCCAATGGCCGTCAGCGCCCCCAAATGCTCAATCACGCCCCCAATTGACTGTAGCCCAATGGGGCCGGGCTTAGTTTTGCTAAGACTCGGATCGGGCAAGAAGGT
>JBDNCP010000264.1:0-4548 GCA_046719575.1 Cyanobacteriota bacterium | reverse complement strand
TGATGGAATGTGGTTGAGCGTTGGCGAGGTCTTTGGGAGCAAAATCGCTCCTCCACAGGCGCAAAAGTGCAGTGGCGAAGCCCTGGGGAGCAATATCGCGCCTCACAACTGCCCCGCCGCAAAGATAGCTCTCGCTTGCAGTTGCAGTTTTGGAAAGATTGCAGAAGTCAGCCAGTCATCTTGCCGGATTAGGCGCTTTTCGTAAAAATCCTCGGTGAGTTGGCAAGCCGTAATGGTGGGTTGCTTGGGTTTGCCGATATATTCGCGGCCGCCCAGACCCAAATAATCCACAATCCAATATTCTGGGACGCCAAGCAGCGCGTAGTCCTCGACTTTGCGGGCATAGTCATTTTGCCAGTTGGTGCTGACGACTTCGGCGATCAGTTTGATGGCTGCGCCGGAAGTTAGCACAGGCTGATATTGCCAGAGCGGTTCATGCACCAGTTGGGTTTGGTCTAGCACGATGACATCCGGGCGAAACGCGGTGTCATCAGACAAGCGAATCAGACAGCGATGGGGAATGATGTAGGGCGAATTCTGTCGGTCAATTTCGACGTTGAGCTTGCGGGAAATAAAGCCAATCACCTGCTCGTGTAAACCCGTCGGCTCCACGTTGATTAACTCTCCATCCATCAATTCATACTGATCTTGATCGCCATATTGGGCGATAAATTCGTTAACGTTGAGGAGTTGAGGGTTGGCTTGAATCATATTTAACCTCGCATCAGGACGCTAGATTCAGCCCGAGTTGCTTATTCACTACCATAGCTGATGCGGTTTGGACGGGGGAGGGATGGAGTGACGGAGTGATGGAGTGATGGAGCGTGCGTCTGCCCCAACACCCCAACACTCTATCTAGCGATTCTCGGAGAGATGGCTACGCGAATCGCGCTGCAAGTAGCGCAGCACGTCACCTGGATCAGGTCGAATAATCACGCCGTTTTCGGCGGTGGAGACGGGCGGCGTCCACTCGAAGCGTTCGGCGTAGCGGAGCTGATGCAGCCGATCGATCGCTAGTTGCGCGTCTTCGGGTGTGCCGATGATGTAGTGGCGCAGGCGGCGACGGCGGGGCAGTTCGCAGGTGAGCGGAGGCAGCGAGAACTGGGTCGCCTCCGAGAGCGGGGACGACCAGGTGTATTGAATGGTGAGCATTTGGGGTTTCCTCCTAGGAAATGGGTAGGGAAACCCCGAAAAGATGGCCGCCCGAAAGACGCAAAGCAGGTTTCAAGGCGGCCATACAATAGGCAAAGCCCTGAGACAGCCTCCACTGTCTTGGGGTCAGGCGTTGGTGGGTGCGGCTAACACCTGCCAATGCCGTAAGTGACCAAACGACCAAATTTTCGGGGAAAGAGCAAGCTGCGCCGATTAGGGAATCATTTACAGCTTGATGGACGATTGTAGTAGATGCGATCGCCCTCGTCAATTGCTCAATCCAGCAATTTTCTGCAACGGAATGTGAAGCGCGTTGGCATTGTCTCTGGGCAACCCGCATCGCCACAGGCTTGCCCAACTGGGATGCCAAATGGGGCCAACTGTCCCCAAAACGTCCCCAAAACGTCCCCAGTCGTGCCCATTGCAACCGTACAAGTGCGCTATTTTGAAAAAATCGCCGTATTCTTGAAGTTAAGCGTTCAGGAAATTTAAGAGCGTTGGGCACTGGCGATCGCCCTGCTTGCCAATTTCTCTGAACCTGTCAACCCAGAGCAAACTTGCTCTGGAATCGGGTGACCTTCCCAGCCGCACCAGATTCTACCGCTGGCTCAGGCGTTTACTATGGGGAAATATGCCCTGCTGATTGGGGTCAGCAACTACCAAAATCAGGATGCCGTCCGCCCATCTCCGAGCGCCCGAAACGATGTCAACGCGCTGCGGGAAGTTTTGCTGCATCCAGAGATCGGCGGTTTTGATGAAGCCCCGCTGGTGTTTGACCCTGACCGCATGGAGCTAGAGGAGCGGATAGAGGAATTCTTTCGCAAGTGCAGCGCCAACGACCTAGCGGTGATGTATTTTTCGGGTCGGGGGCTGCGCGATGACTTGGGACGAGCCTACTTCGCCACCCGTTCCACGCGCCGCAACGCAGACGGGCAACTGGTGAAAGCAACGGCTCTGCCAGTGGGTCTGGTGCGCGATCTGTCGGGCAGCAGCCGTTCGCGCCAGCAGGTCATGATTTTAGACTGCGGCTTTAATGCGCAGGTTGATCCGGCGATCGCAGCACGGGCGAACGGCTCCTTTAGCATTGGGCATCAGCTTGGGGCGCAGGGACGGGCGATTTTGCTGGCGGCGGACGATGCGCCCGTGGTGCTGGATGACTGCGATCCTGACCTGTCGCTGTATACGCACCATCTGGTAGAAGGGATGACCACGGGCGCGGCGGATCAAGATCACGACGGCAAAGTGTCGGTGAAGGAGTTGCACACCTATACGAGCGATCGCGTGCGGCTGGTGTTGCCGACCATGCAGCCAGAACTGATTGCGCTGCGGGATGAAGATGGGGCGATCGCCCTCACTCGTGTCTTTCACCAGAACCCACGCCAGCGCTATCGCGAAGCGGTGCAGCGACAGCTTGGCCCCGACGGGCGGCTGACTCCTGCGTCGGTGGCAATTTTGAAACGGCGGCGATCGCAGTTTGGACTGTCAGACGCAGACGCGCTCAGCGTTGAGGCAGAGGTGATGCAGCCCTTTCGGGAACATGCCGAGCGCCTGCAAGACTATCGCCAGACCCTCAGTGCCGAACTGGCCCAGACCTACCCGCTATCTCCAGCACAACTGGCTCGACTGAAGGAATTGCAGCAGGTTTTGGAACTGTCGGATGAGGAGGTGGAGCCGATTCATGAGGCGCTGATGCAGCCCTATGCTGAGCGCGAAGCCGCCTACCGCACCCATTTGATTCAATATGAACAGGCCCTCACCAAGGCGCTGCTGCAAGCCGACCCGCCCAGTGAGGCAGTGCGCGATCGCCTGAAACAGCAGCAATCCCTATGGGGGTTGACCGACGCAGACGTGGCCGCCATCGAAGGGCGCGTGCAGCAGCAAATTCAGGAACGCCGGGAGCGCGATCGCCATAACCTGCTGCGCTACGAGCAGGAGTATGAAGCCGCGCTGCGGGCCAGCGAAACCCTCGGCCCTGCCGATCGGCTCAAGCTAGACAAGCTGCAACACGCGCTCGATCTGCGCCAGGTGCAAATCGACTTGGTGGAACGGCGCGTGCAGGCCCGCCTACAACAGGAACGGGACGAGCAGGAAGCCCGGCGGCAGCAATATCGAGCGGCATTTTTGCAGGCGATCGCCCAGGAGCCAACCCTGCGAAAATCCAAGCGCGATCGCCTCCAGACCTTGCAAACGCGCCTCCAGCTTAGCGATGCGGAAGTAGAAACCCTCGAACAAGACGCGCTACATCAGTTTCGCCAGCAGCAGCACCAGCGCAACCTAAAACGCTATGAGCAAGCCGTGGCCCAGCGCCTTAGGCTAGAGTGTCCCTTAAACGAGTCGAGCCTATCTGAACTAAACCTGATTCAGGAGTCTCTCATGCTGACGGATGAGGAAATTGCCGCGATTCAGCGCAAGCTAACGGCCCTAGCCGAAGCCCAGCGCCGCGCCCAGGCGGAGGAGCAACCCCAAGCATCCACTGCCGCCACGCCGCCTGCGCCGCCAGCCGTGGGCCATGCCGCCAGCCCCCCGCCGTCGCAACCGCTGCCGCCGCCCACCGGCCAACCCGCGCCGCCCCAAAGCTTTGTGCCTCAGCCTGGCTTGCCCCAGCCCGGTTCAGTGGTTCCAAAAGCGCTGAATTTGGGAGCGAAGCCGGAGACAAATTGGGGGGCGATCGCCCCACTTCCTCCGCCCTCCGCCCCAGCCCCTACACAACGCCCCTCCATCGAACCTGTTGCACCGTCCGCCAGCTTGCCCACCCAGCCTGCCATAGCTCCGACCCCATCCCCCCTGCTGCCCGACCCCTGGGAAACCTCGCCAGAGGATTTGTCCACCGACACGGCCTTGGCGGCGGCAGACAATGGCGCAGTCCCAGGTGCAGAGGTCGATGGCCCCGCAACGCCACCCCTCCCGGCTGAGTTCACCGACACCACGGCCAGCGACCCGCCGCCTCCCCCACCCGGCCCAGAAGCACCATCATCTGACCTGCCAGAACCGCAGCTTCATATTGAGGCGTTTGTGAGCGAAGGTCTGGGACAACCGCCCCCAGACCCCGACGCGCCATTGCCGCCTGCGGCCACCCCGCCAGAAGTTTCCCCCAACTCCACTGCTGCTGATCCTGCGACAGCGCCAACCCCTTCTGAATCCGCCCCAAAAGAAGACTGGCTGGCAGACCTCTCTACTACCACGCCCCCGCCACCCCCTGATCTGGTGAATGGCATTGAGGGCAGCGTGGATACCCCCGCCCCGCCCCCAGACTATCCAGAAGATGAGCCAGAAGACCTGGGAGAACTGCCGTCGCCCGAAGGATGGTCTGCTGGAGTGCCGCCGGGTGTAGCGCCTCCAGGAGAGCCTGTGAATGGCGATCGCCCCCCCACAGAAGCCCCATTTGCAGAAGCCCCA
>JBDNCP010000263.1:0-4553 GCA_046719575.1 Cyanobacteriota bacterium | reverse complement strand
CAGCGCATCACTCATAATCCAGATATCTGTCACGGTAAGCCTTGTATTCGCGGGCTGCGTTATCCTGTCGAGTTTATTCTTGAACTTCTAAGTTCCGGCATGACGGCTGAAGAAATCCTTGCCGACTACGAAGATCTCGAATCGGACGATATTCTTGCTGTTCTGCTATTTGCTGCTCGTCTCAGCCAGGTCAAGAGTATTCACAAGTTGGCATCATGAAGTTTCTCGTTGATGCCCAACTTCCCCTTCGACTTGCCCGACTGCTACAGGAAGCTGGTTATGACACCATCCACACCAGAGAGCTTCCTCAGCAAAACGCAACTCCAGACTCCATCATCAACTCGATTTCGATTCAGGAAGAACGAATCGTCATCACCAAAGACTCAGATTTTGTTGATTCCCTCCTCACGATGCAGCAACCCTATAAACTTCTGCTGGTCACAACAGGAAATATCAAAAACACAGACTTAGAAATTCTCTTCACTACAAATCTACCCTTAATTGTTGATTTGCTTTCTCAGTACAATTACATCGAATTAAGTAGAGACTCCGTAACTGTGCATCAGTAAGAAAAATAGATTTTAGTTTAATGGTTTGGCTGCTTTTATCCAATTTTCAATCCCTTTCCTCGTAGGCACTCCTCCGTCTGTAAATGCCCAAATGTTGCGTCTTCGTTGAGGAGCGTAGCTGATGTGAATCGGGCGTTCACGAAGTGTCTCGGAACCAGAAGCGCTCCCATAGTAGTACAGCGAGTCAAACGGTAACTGCTGCTCTAGAATCCACTCTACGAGGTGATATGTGCCATTACACGGGCTGTCGCCAACGCTCCCTAGCCCTGTGATCCGAAAATCACAGGCAGCACCAAGGTGTGAACAGTAATACTTGCCATTTCGGTTCTTCTCATGGGCCATGTGCTGGTCGCGGCTTGGATCAACCCGCCCATTCTTAATTCCTGTCACTGGGTCTTTCTGAGCCAGAAACCGCTTTAGATCTTTTGAGCAGAAGCCATAGGTCAACTGAAACCGCTCCCTGCCGAAGTGAGTAATGATAGGGTCAAGGATATGTTGGCACAAAGCCTCCAACGCTGGGATTGTCTCTTCCCAGTTCTCAGGGTATGGGTTAATCTGATCTGCGTATTTCTGGTAGGTTTGTGTGCAGGTGCAAAACTCCTCCAGCGTCAGATATTGACCGATTAACATCTTTTTCACTTTTTTCAATAACGTCTTTTTCGCAGTCTGATTCACCGTCTGAGCCACCCCGAAACCCAGGCTCTTTATATCATCACCATCTCTATCACCAATTTATCGCCCAACACCTGTGCTGCAAAATCTGACCCTGGATGACTGGGTGAGGGCGGGTTGGGAGGAGGGTATCGAGATGGGCGATCGCCCTGCAATGAGGCGATCGCCCTACTCCCGTCTTCAGAGATCACGATTTACCTGGCTAACTGTTACCTGGCTAATTGGCTGGCAGTCCAAAATCGCAAATCGCAAATCGCTACCCGTCCCCTACTCCTTATGCCAGGTCAAACAGCAGCACTTCGGCATCACTCACGGCCTGCACCTCCAGCAGCGTTTCGTCGCTAATAGCCGCACCGTCGCCCGCTTCCATCGACACGCCGTTGAGGCTGATTTTGCCCTGCGCCACCTGCACCCAGGCATGGCGACCAGGACGCAATTCGAGCGATCGCCCTTCGCCTGCCTTCAGCACCGTGGCATACAGTTCCACGTCCTGGTTGATCTGCACCGCGCCATCGGCCCCCGTGCGGCTGGCGATGCGTCGCCACTGCCCCTGTTTAGATTCGGCAGAAAACACCTTCTCTTCGTAATTCGGCGTTAATCCGGCTTCTTCTGGCAAAATCCAGATTTGCAGAAAATGTGCGCCTTCGGTTTGCGATGGGTTGAACTCACTATGGGCAATGCCCGTACCCGCCGTAATTTTTTGCACTTCGCCTGCGCCAATCGTGGCGGCGTTGCCCATGCTATCTTTGTGCGCCAGCGACCCCGACAGCACATAGGAAATAATTTCCATATCGCGGTGCGGATGCGTCCCAAAGCCGCGCCCCGGCGCAACCCGGTCTTCGTTAATCACTCGCAGAGCGCGAAAGCCCATGTGGTCAGGATCGTAGTAATTGGCAAAAGAAAACGTATGGTAGCTATCGAGCCAGCCGTGGTTGGCGTGGCCGCGTTCTTGAGACGGACGGAGGGTAATCATGAGGAATCTCCTTGAATGTGAATGAAAAAATGTGAATGAAGTGTGAATCAGGGCTTACGCAGTTGGACTATTTCTCGCGGGTGCTGCCCGCGAGAAATAGTCCGAAATCCAGAAAACTCATCGCAGGTGCGTAAGTCCTGTGAATGAAAGATGAGGGAAAGAGGGGATGGGGTGACGGGGTGATGGTCGGCTCTGCTCCAAGACCCCATCACTCCAACACTCCATCACTTAAGCTTGGCGTGCGACCCATCACAGAAGGGCGCGTTGCCCGTGTGCTTGCAGAGACAGAGGGCAACTTTTTGGGTTTCGCTCACTTCAAACGCGAGGGGCGTAAACTCTGTGCCCTGGTGGGAACCGTCGCAAAATGGCTGACCTTGCGATCGCCCACAGCGACACCAATAGTAAGTGCCAGGTTCTAGCTCCATCACGACGGGCTTCGTATCTGCAATCACGGGTTCGCTCATACTGGTTCTCCTTCGTTCTCCTTCTGTGTTCTCGGCGTTCTCGGCGTTCTCGGCGTTCTCGGCGTTCTCGGCGTTCTCGGCGCTTCTCAAAGATTTCGAGAAAAAGTCGTACTCGGAACTACTTTGAGTTTAGAGTAGATACAGAAGACTTGGGAAGTATGCACTTTTTAGTAAGGTACTTCCCAAAAGGAAACTCTCGTTCAGGGGTTGGGCGTTAGAGGTCGGTTCGTTCGGATGGCGTGCTTGCACAGACGAGAGCGTTAGGGCAACGGGGAATCCTGTACACCTGATGTCTCGCTGATTTTCAGACTGGACTCTTCTCGCATCAGCGTTGCGGAGCAATGACTCTCAACCCCTGCTATGTGCAAAGGTGAGGTGTTTAAAAATATGGCTGCTTTAGAAAATAAGGCTGCGTTGGAAGGCATGAGGGCGGATGCGCTGCACCCGACTCAGGCGATCGCCGTCCCTGAGCGCCCAAGCTGCCCAGTAGAAACCACCATCGACATTATCGGTGGCCGCTGGAAGGTGCTAATCTTGCGGGAACTGCTCGGCGGCGTAAAGCGGTTTAACGAGCTGCATCGATCGCTCACGGGCATCACGCAAAAGATGCTGACGCAGCAACTCCGCGAAATGGAAGACGACGGCATCGTGCATCGCGAGGTCTATCAGCAAGTGCCGCCCAAGGTGGAATATTCTCTCACGCCGCTGGGTCAAAGCCTGGAGCCAATCTTGGCGGTGATGCATGAGTGGGGAGAGCGCTATTTGGCGGAGACTGGCGGGAGGGAGTAAATGAGTGAGTGGGGGAGCCAGAGAGTAGGTGAATTCAAAATCGGCATTCCCCAATCGGCATTTGCCCAGGTCAAACCTGCGATGGGTCAATGCCCAATTCCCGTAGTTTTGCTGCTAGCCGCTCAGCCCGCTGGCGCTCTTGCTCAGCCCGCTGGCGCTCTTGCTCAGCCCGCTGGCGCTCTTGCTCCTCAGCCTCTTCTGCCGACAGAATCAGCGCTCCGTCGGGGGCAAAGAAGCGCAGCCGCTGATTGGCGATGCCCAGATATAGCTCCAGTTGCTCACTCCAGAGCTTGCCGTCCACTGGCTCGATGGGCTGGTAGGTTCCTGCCATCAGCCGAAAGCCAGACAGTTCAAGCGTGTTGGGGTCAAGCCAAAAATATTCGGGCGTGCGGAATGTGTTTTGATAAAGCTCCTTTTTTGCACCTTTATCAATGGCGGCGGTGCTTTTGGAGAGGATTTCGATGATGACGTTGGGATATTTGCCGTCTTCTGCCCAGACGACCCAGCTTTTTCGCTCCTTGAGCTGGGTGTCTAGCACCACAAAAAAATCGGGCCCCCGAAAGTCGCGGGTGGTGATCTTGTCTTCGCTGTAATAGATGGTCAAGTTGCCCGTGACGTAAAAATCCGTCCGGTCGGCCCAATATCGCTTGAGCAGTCGAATCAGCAGGTCGATTTGGTCGCGGTGAAAGTCAGACTCCAAGGGGGGTTCGTCGCTCCATAGCTCGGTCGGTGGCAGGCTGATCTCTAGCTCGTCTGCTAGGGCTGCTAGGTCTTCTGGATTGGCGGCGGATTGAGGGGTGAGGGAGGTTGTCATTGCTGATTCAACCAAGTTGCATTAGCTGTCTGAAAGTGATTTGGAATTTGGCAATTTGGAGGGCTGGCAATTTGGAAGGCGATCGCCCATGTCTCTTCCGGAAAATCGACCCCAAAAAATCGCCCTGCCCGACTGCTCTATCCTATCCAGGAGTTACGCAGTTGGAGTTAGAACGAAGCGAGGAGCGGCTAAGTAAGCGCGAATCGCATCCCGGACGATCGCCAGCTTTGCCTCGTACCAACTGATGCCAGTTGTCCACATATGAAGCTCCA
>JBDNCP010000262.1:0-4564 GCA_046719575.1 Cyanobacteriota bacterium | reverse complement strand
GCCAAGCTAGAGGTGGGCAAGAAGTAGTAGCACAGGCGCTTGGCTAGCCAGCCCGGTTTGATGTCCGACGGATGGTGAAAGCGGTCTTGCATAATCGCGACGGGCGTTTCGCCAATCGTCACCACGTCGCCGGGTTGGGCGTGGGGCATGACGTATCGCTTCACCACCGTTACAGGATCATCCAGGTGCGTCAGCAGATGCGTGCGGATGGGCAGCACATCGGCGGCGGCGGTCGGTCGCCAGCGGTGCGAGTCTTCGCTGCTGGGAAACTTGAGCGGCACCATGATGTGGCGCACTTTTGGGATGCGTCCCTGCGGCCCGTAGGTGATGTAGTGAATTCGCACCCAGGCGGCTTGCAACTGGCTCAGGTCGGGGCCTTTGATTTCCAGCGTCACCTCGGCGTGGGTCGTCTTGCCGACTTTAACGATATAGCCAAACCAGTAGCCATCGGCGCGGGCGGGCGCGTCGGCGTGTTTCGGCGTGACCCAGATGCGATGCGTGATGCGGTCGAGGGAGTCTTTGGAAAGCAGGGTCACCTCGGCTTCTACATGGGGCACCATGATTTCTAGCCGCTGCGTCAGATTGCGAAACTCGACATCGCCCACCAGTACGTAGCGATCTGGCTCGTACACATCTAGATTCCACTCGCCAGGGGTTAGCGCCAGCGCATTGCCCGGACGACGACGAAACTGCACTTCCCAGGCGATCGCCCCTAGCCCTACCAGCCCTGCTGCAATCCCCAATCCCGTTGTAATGATTCCCACGGTCCCTATACTCCCACTATCGCCCTTCAGACTCTTCAGACTATTACACCAGAAGACCGTACAGCCCCGGTCATTAGAAGCAATCGTCTTGAGACAGAGATAAATTTACAAACCTTATTAATCTGCGTTAGGATGCACTCGTAATTCTTAATATTTTTATAAAAACTCTGATAAAAACTTCGATTGCCATTACTGACTCCTCTGCCTTGTCGTGACAGGCTGCCAAGCGTTGCATTTTGCCGGTATGTGTGAACGCTGCAATTCAGCCATCCTGTGCATATTAGCGCCCGGCTAGCTGCAAGGGCGTGGGGAGCAATGGTCGTTCAGCAGTGACCTATTGAGTCTGCTGGATTTCAAAATTTGCTGAGTTAAGCGTAAGCCTACATGGAGTACCTATGCAGAGATTGGTTGGAATTGAGCGGGCGTGTTTGATTGGGCATCTCGTGGCGATGGCGTTTGGGCTGGCAGGGCTGCTGCTGGTGATGCCCCATCCCGAATTTTTGACCCATGTCCCCGCTGGGCAAACGCTGTTTCGCTGGAGCATGGCAGGCGGCGGTGTGGTGTATATCCTGCTGGGGGCGATCGCCGTTTCGATTTATGCCTATCGCACGCTGGGTCTGCGAGCTTGGCTCACGTTCTTTGTCTGCTCCGTGGGGCTATCGCTCACGAGCGAATTGCTGGGCACTAGCACGGGCTTCCCCTTTGGACACTACAGCTATCTCAGCGGCTTGGGCTACAAAATCAACGGTTTGGTTCCCTTCACGATTCCCCTCTCCTGGTACTACCTCGGACTGTCGTCCTACCTGCTAGCGCGGGCCGGGTTAGAAACCAACAAACCCACCTCTGGACTTTTGACCTTTGCGCGAGGAGCGGCGGCTGTATTTTTGGGGGCGCTGCTGCTCACCTCCTGGGACTTTGTGCTTGACCCTGCTATGAGCCAAACTGCGATGCCCTTCTGGTATTGGCATCAGCCTGGCGCATTTTTTGGAATGCCCTATCAAAATTTTGTCGGCTGGCTGGGCACGGGAGCAGTGTTTATGACGATTGCCGTGCTGCTGTGGGGGCGCAATGTGGCCAAGCCTCAGGCGACCCAACTGAATTTTCCGCTCACGGTTTATCTGGGCAACTTCGCCTTTGCAATGGTCATGAGCCTTGCCTTTGGCTTCTGGATTCCGGTGCTGCTGGGCATTTTGCTGGGTGTGATTCCGGCGGTGCTGTGCTGGCGACAGAGCTATCTGTTGAGTGAAAAGTCGGCCGCCGAGGATTCCCCCAAGCCTTCAGTGCGCGTTGGAGCCAGTGCCAATTGAGCAATCTGACCTTGGCGACATCGCAGGTTGATTTGGCTGGCTGGCTGGGGGCGATCGCCCTCCTCCTCCTGGCAATCCAGCTTCCTGCGACTGCAATCTTGCTGACTCGGCTGCTCAGCGCCGCCCGCCGCGTCTCCCCGCTGCCTCCCCAGAGCGCTACGCCCGCTATGCTGGGCAACGTCAGCGTCGTGATTCCCACCCTCAACGAAGCACATCGGCTCCAGCCCTGTTTGGACGGACTGACGCGCCAGGGCTATGAGCTGCGAGAGGCGATCGTCGTCGATAGCCATTCCCAAGACGGCACGGTGGATTTGGTGAAAGCGGCGGCTCAGCGAGACCCGCGATTTCGCGTTGTGTATGACGATCCGCTGCCCACAGGTTGGGTCGGTCGTCCCTGGGCGCTGCACACTGGGTTTCTCCACAGCAGCCCCCACAGCGAGTGGGTTCTCGGCATCGATGCCGACACGCAGCCGCAGCCGGGGCTGATTCCGGCCCTGCTTCACGCTGCCCAAGATCACGGTTATGACCTGATTACGCTTGCGCCGCAGTTTATCCTGAAGCGACCAGGGGAATGGTGGCTGCAACCTGCGCTGCTGATGACGCTAATCTATCGCTTTGGCGCGGCAGGCAGCGATGCAGATAGCCCCGATCGCACAATGGCGAATGGTCAGTGCTGTCTGATCCGGCGATCGCTCCTGGAATCCCTCGACGGCTACACCAGCGCCCGCCAGTCCTTTTGCGACGACGTGACGCTGGTGCGCGAGGCAGCGCGGCGTGGCGCAAAGGTCGGATTCCTCGACGGCTCCAACCTGCTCAAAGTCCGGATGTATGAGGGCATGGGCGAAACCTGGCGCGAATGGGGGCGATCGCTCGACCTCAAAGATGCCAGCACGCCCGCCCAAACCTGGAGCGATGTGGCGTTTTTGCTTGCGGTTCAGGCGCTGCCCTGGCTAGTCATTCCTGTGGGGTTGGGACTTCTTGCCAGTGTGCCTTCTGCCGCGTCTCTCACGTTTCTGATCCTGCTAGGGTTGAATCTGCTTTTAGTTCTGCTGCGTCTTGGCACCCAGGTTGGCATCCGATCTGCCTACGATCGCCCTTCTCGCCAGCTTCCTCTTGCCTTCTGGCTCTCGCCCCTCGCAGACCCGCTAGCCGCCCTCCGCATCCTCCGCTCTGCCAGTCGCCAACCAAAGCAGTGGCGCGGCCGAGTTTATCGTTGAGAGCGTGTTGGAATACTCGAGTGCCAGAGTCGGTGGTTAATAGAGCGTTGTGGCACAGCTTCATCACCACATCTCTCCCGCACCCACCCACTTCCTCACCCGCTCATCTAACCATCTAAACAATGCTCAACTCCCTCGATACGATTACCCTCGGCATCCTCGGCAGCGGCATTGCCGGCCTCGCTACAGGTCTGGGCGCACTGCCAATTTTCCTGTTTGAAAAAATTACGAAAAACACCCAGGGCATCATGCTGGGCTTTGGGGCGGGCGTGATGCTGGCGGCGACGGCGTTTTCGCTAGTGATTCCGGGGCTGGAGGCGGCGACGGAAAGAACCGACAGTAATGTCTATGCCGCGCTGCTCGTGTCGTTGGGCATTGGGCTGGGCGGACTCTTCCTCTGGCTGAGCCATCGCTACTTTCCGCACGAACACTTTTTTAAGGGGCGTGAGGGCAGCAGCGCCGTGAACCTGAAACGGGTGTGGCTCTTTGTGATGGCGATCGCCATTCACAACTTTCCCGAAGGGCTGGCGGTGGGGGTCGGCTTTGGCGGCGACGACGTTTCCAACGGCATCGCGCTGGCGCTGGGCATCGCGCTACAAAACATTCCCGAAGGTTTGGTGGTTGCCATTTCTCTACTGTCCGAAAATTACTCCAAACCCCAAGCGCTATTCGTCAGCCTGCTCACAGGGCTGGTGGAACTGGTGGGCGGCATCTTAGGCGCTGCGGCTGTTTCTTTGTTTTCAGCGGTGTTGCCCCTTGCGATGGGCTTCGCGGCTGGCGCGATGCTGTTTGTGATTAGCGATGAAATCATCCCCGAATCGCACCGATTGGGGTACGAAAAGGCCGCAACCGTTGGGGTGATGGTCGGCTTTGTGCTGATGATGGTGCTGGACGTCACACTGGCATAAAGTCAGCAGTCCTCAAATGCGGCTTTACCCCCACATTCCGCACTTTCAACTAGCACAGCGAGAATTAACCTGCGGCCTCAACAGAGGAGATCGTATTGCTGACAGGGTGTTCCAAAAAATTGCAGGATATGGCGACGCTCATCGGTGAGGTTGACTATGCTGACAAACCCTAATCCATTCAAAATTATTGCTTTGACCACCACGCCAATGCTGACAGTCTCACGAGGGTCGCTCCCGATCTGCTCATTAAGACAGTCCACCAGGCCCAGTTCGTCCACGAAACCCGCCACTGTCCCCAGATGATCTAAGTTCTTGACCGTCAGGCTGGAGTTACTCAGCACAACTTTGCCAGCATTGCATCTTTGCCA
>JBDNCP010000261.1:0-4623 GCA_046719575.1 Cyanobacteriota bacterium | reverse complement strand
GCGATTGGGGCAAACCCCAGCAGCGACGAGACCAGCGACGAATTTCGCAGCACGTTTCCGGCAGTAATACCGAGAAAATAGCCGTCGAGCATATAGGCGATCGACCCAAAGCCCAGCAGCGGCAGCAGCCACCAGACCGATTGACGCACGCCGTCCAGCACATCTTCATGATGCGTCAGCAGGCGAAACAGCGGCTGGGGCAATAGCGCAAACAGCAGGGCGATCGCCAGTCCCAGCGCCAGACTCAGCCCGCCAGAGAGTTTGGCCAGGGCCCGCAGGCGATCGCCCTTACCCGCGCCATGAAACTTGCCCGCATAGGTCTCGGTGGCAAACGCCAGCCCGTCGATAAAATAGGCTGCCAGCGTTACCACCTGAAGCAGCAGCGTATTCGCCGCCAGCACGGTCGCCCCCATTGCAGAGCTGAGATTGGTAAACAGCGCAAAGGTCGTGATCAGCGCAAAGGTGCGAATCACGATATTGCCATTCAGCAGCACCAGGGATTTCAGCGCCGCCGCGTTCCAGATTTTGGGAAGCACCACTCGCACCTGCGCCCCGGACACCTCGCGGAGCAGTAGCCCCAGCGCCACCGCCAGCATCGCGTATTGGCTCAGCGCCGTGGCCGCGCCGGCTCCCGCGCTAGCCCAGTCCAGCCGCACGATCAGCCAATAGTTCAGCACCACGTTCACGCCGTTGCTCACCGCCGACAGCAGCAGCACCTCGCGCCCCTTGCCCCGCCCCAAATACCAGCCCATCCACACTAGATTCATCAGCGTTGCGGGCGCACCCCAGATCATCGCGTTGTAATAGTCTCGCCCCGCTTGTTTGACCTCTGGCGCGGCGCTCAGCAGGGTAAAGCCAATCTCTCGCAGCGGCAGTTGCAGCAGCACAATCCCTAGCCCGACTGCCAGGGCGATCGCCCCGCCCCGCAGCCCCGTCAGCAGTACCTCATCTGCATCGCCCCGCCCCACGGCCTGCGCGGTGGTTCCCGTTGTGCCCATCCGCAAAAAGCCAAACGTCCAGTAAATATAGTTAAACAGCACAGTGGCGATCGCCACGCCCGCTAAATGCCGAATCTCTGCCAAATTGCCCAAAAACGCCACATCTAGCAGCCCAGCCAGCGGCACCAGCAGGTTTGACAGAATATTGACACCAGCCAGTCGCAAAAACGAGGCCCAGAAAGAATCGCGCATAGAGCAAGTTAGAGTTAGGAATCCGGTAACGAAGCCCCGGAGAATTTCCGGCGAGTTTGGAGGGCGATCGCCTAGACTAGACAGAATACCAGCAGTCTAGCAACTCATTTTTCAACTCATTCCTCAACTCATTCCTCAACTCATCCCGCCCATGACCGCCACCCAATTTCAGCCCCGCACCGCCAGCCCCGCCACGGTTCAGCTTCACTACACCGTTGCCATGCCCCAGCCCGAAACGCACCTGTTTGAGGTGACGCTGCGAGTATCCGGCTGGCAGGCAGACGTGCTGGATCTGAAAATGCCCGTATGGACACCCGGCTCCTACCTGATTCGGGAATACTCGCGGCATGTGCAAGACTTTGCAGTGGAATCGGGATTGACATGGGAAAAAATCAGTAAAAATCACTGGCGAATTTATACAGGTGGAACGCGGGAGATCACGCTGCGATATCGCGTATTTGCAAATGAACTAACTGTCCGCACGAATCATCTCGACACGACTCACGGATACTTTAATGGCGCGGCGCTGTTCTTCTTTGTGCCTGGATTTGAGCGGCAGCCAATTCGCGTTACGATCGTGCCGCCCAAGCCGTCCTGGAAAATTGCGACTACGCTGCCCCCAGTTGTGGGAGAACCTAACACCTTTGAAGCAGCAGATTTCGATGCGCTGGTGGATACGCCTGTGGAAATTGGGCTGCACGATCGCTATGAATTTAGCGTGCTGGGCAAGCCGCATGAGTGGGTGATCTGGGGAACGGGCAACTATGACGCGGCCGATCTGATCCGAGACACAGCGCGAATTGTCGAAGTCGAGGCGGCGCTATTTGGTGGACTGCCTTATGATCGCTATTTATTTCTGCTGCATCTATCGGCGCAGGGCTATGGCGGGCTGGAACATAAAGACTCCTGCACTTTGAACTACGGGCGTTTCAGCTTCCGATCAAAAGAGAAATATAACCGCTTTATGCAGTTGGTGGCTCACGAATTTTTTCACCTGTGGAACGTGAAGCGGATACGCCCAAAGGCGCTGGAAGTCTTTGATTATGAATCGGAAAATTACACGCCGTCGCTCTGGTTTTGTGAAGGCACGACCAGCTTTTATGATCTGGCAATTCCCTTCCGGGCAGGATTGTATGATGCCAAGGTTTATCTTCGTGAATTGAGCCGAGAGATCACGCAGTTTCTCACGATTCCCGGACGCAAGGTGCAACCACTCAGTGAATCGAGTTTTGATGCGTGGATCAAGCTCTATCGCCGCGATGCGAATAGTAATAACAACCAAATTTCCTATTATCTGAAAGGCGAGATGGTGTCGCTGCTGCTGGATTTGCTGATTCGCGCAAAATATGACAATGGGCGATCGCTCGATGATGTGATGCGGCTGATGTGGCAGCGGTTTGGGCAAGACGAAATTGGCTTTACGCCAGCGGAACTGGAAGGGGCGATCGCCTCGGTTGCCGAAACTGACCTCACTGACTTTTTCCACCGCGCTCTGCAAACGACCGAAGAATTACCGTTTGACGAATACCTGCATCCGTTTGGACTCTGCCTGCAACCCGACGACGTGAGCAGCGCCCCGCCCAGTTTGGGCATTACCACCCGTGCCGAAAATGGCAAAACGATGATTCAGTTCATCGAGATGGGCGCACCCGCCCAGCAAGCCGGCCTCGACATTGGCGACGAACTGCTGGCGCTGGACGGGCTGCGGGTGTCGGCAGAACAATTGGGCGATCGCCTGCAAAACTATCGACCTGGCGACACGGTGCAAGTCACTGTTTTCCACCAAGACGAACTCCGCACGGTTCCCGTTGTCCTTGACCCACCTTCCCCCAACCAGTTCAATCTCACGCCGCTACCTCACGCCAAGGATGCCCAAAAAGCGCTCCTGCGGGGTTGGCTGGGCATAGATTGGGACGCACTGTGTAACGCCATGTAACTAACTCTGGACGAGAAGCTTAAGCCCTGAGGCTCTCTGGGTGGGGTGTGGTACTTTCTGAAAAAATTCCTCCATCACACTTAGAGGAGATCTCTATGCCGCTACAGACACCGCCGCCACCGTCCATTAGCCCTAGCCAGATGACGCTGCTCCGCGTTGTTGCGGCGATGGCCTGGGCCGACGGCAACCTCGCCGAAGAAGAAGTAGACTTGATGCTTGACAGCTTTAGCGGACTCTTTGCAGCCGATGCGCCCCAGAAGGAAGAACTGCGCCGGGAACTGCGAGACTACGTTATGCAAAATATTCCCTTGGAGGAGCTGATTCCCAAACTGCAAACCATTGAGGAGCGGGAACTGGTGCTGCGACTGGGCTATGCGGTGATCAACTCCAGCGCTCGCACGCCAGACGAAGACTTGGTGAACGATGAAGAGGCCGAAGCATATCAGCGACTCGTCGATCTGCTGGGCTTTGCGCCGGAAACCGTGAAGCGTGTGGAAGAGGAGGCGATCGCCGATCTTTCACACAGCGAAGGGCTGATCGAGCGCCTTACCCGTCACCTGGGCGAGTTCATCGGTCACTAAACACCCCACTCCTTCTCGCGCTGCGTCTAGCTCATCTCCAGCATTCGCTGAATCGGTCTGAGTGCCGCCGCCTGAATTTCCTCAGATAGAGTGATTTCGGGCTGGCGGTTTTTCATGCAGAGATACAACTTCTCCAGCGTGTTTAGCCGCATATGCGGGCACTCGTTGCAGGCGCACTGGTTCATCGGCGGCGCAGGGATGAACTTCTTGGCCGGTTCCGCCTTTTGCATCTGGTGAAGAATGCCCGGCTCCGTCGCCACGATAAAGGCGCGGCTGTCGCTCTTTTGGCAATAGCCGAGCAGCGCGGTGGTAGAGCCAATGTAGTGGGCGTGGCGCAGCACGGCGGGTTCGCATTCGGGATGGGCGATCACTTCTGCTTCGGGATGCTCGATTTGCAGTTGCACGATCTTGCGTTCAGAAAACGTCTCATGCACCATGCAACTCCCCTGCCACAGCACCATCTCGCGCCCCGTCTGCTCCATCACATAGCGCCCCAAGTTGCGATCGGGCGCAAAGATGATCGGCTGGTCGGCGGGAATTTGCTGCACGATTTTCACCGCATTGGAACTGGTGCAAATAATGTCGCTGAGGGCCTTGATTTCTGCGGTGCAGTTGATATATGACACGACGAGATGACCCGGATGCGCCGCCTTAAACGCCGCAAAGGCATCCGCCGGGCAGCTATCCGCCAGAGAACAGCCCGCGTCTAAATCGGGCAGCAGCACCAGCTTGTGCGGGTTCAAAATCTTCGCCGTTTCCGCCATGAAATGCACCCCCGCAAACACGATCACGTCTGCGTCAGTCTTTGCTGCCTGCTGCGATAGCCCCAGCGAGTCGCCAATATAGTCGGCAATGTCTTGAATGTCAGGGTCTTGGTAATAGTGTGCCAGGATCACCGCATTGAGGTCGCGCTTGA
>JBDNCP010000260.1:0-4634 GCA_046719575.1 Cyanobacteriota bacterium | reverse complement strand
TGGAGCTTCATATGTGGACAACTGGCATCAGTTGGTACGAGGCAAAGCTGGCGATCGTCCGGGATGCGATTCGCGCTTACTTAGCCGCTCCTCGCTTCGTTCTAACTCCAACTGCGTAACTCCTGGAGTGTTTTTTGCACTCCCGAAGGCAGGGAGTAAAAGTCGGTCAAAGGGAGTAAAACTAACTTTTCAGGCGATCGCTGCAAGCCGCTCTATGCTTGCGTACTCCCAGAATCGAAGGGGTCGAAATCGTACTCCTCACTCCCTAGATCTGGCGGTTCTGGAGTTGAGTTGTAGACCGAGGCCAGCTCGTCAAGCTTTGCCTTCAGGCGGGCATAGCGCGGGTTGTCACCAGTACGCTCTTTTCGGGAAAATCCCGCCACGTTCGCGAGGTCATACCAGGCGATCGCCCCTTTGCCCTGGCTGACCCGCTGCGCCATGCGAGCAATCACGGCTTGTTCTACTTCGGGTGTCCAAAATTCTGCCCACCATTGCTCGGTGGGATCTGGCGGCTCATAACCCAGCACCTCAATGTCTGCCACTTCCAGCGTGGGGATGCCCCGCAGCGCGACGGAACCCGCGCGGGCCACGACGCAGGGACGCACCCCATGCATCACCCGTGGCAGTGCCTTCAGTTTGGCGATCGCCTCATCTGGCGACTCGCTCAAGCCTAGGTTGCGATAGTTGCCCTCGACCTGCCCCGCGTTGTACAGCAGGATCACGCCCAGGCGTTGCAGCAGGCTTTGGGGTAGCCCGGTGCTGGCGACGGTGGTGTCGTGCAATCCCAGCACAAAGGCGCAATTCGCTTGCTTGATGCCGCGATTGGTGATGTTGTTCAGGTGCTTCAGCACTCTAGCTTGCTGATCCTTAGTCAGTTCGCTCCAAAAGCTAGCCCACTCGTCACAAACCAAAAGGATCGGCTGCTTGGGGCGATCG
This sequence comes from Cyanobacteriota bacterium, assembly GCA_046719575.1. Taxonomy (GTDB): domain Bacteria; phylum Cyanobacteriota; class Cyanobacteriia; order Elainellales; family Elainellaceae; genus Thermoleptolyngbya. The sequence goes on along the minus strand of JBDNCP010000260.1, from coordinate 3,698 downwards.
CGCTCTGGCAAGTCGCCTGCTGCAATCCGTTGAGCGATTTTGGCGCGGCGGTCTACCTCATTCGACACCAGCTCAATCGCGCCCAAAATCGTTTCAGTGTCGGCATGGATCACCCGATCCAGCGGCAACCGAAACCAGGTATTGGGTTCGCTGCCCTCATGGGCGCTGCCATAGTCCGGGTCGCAAATATGCAGCACTGCGTCCGGGTGCGACTCCAAAAAGCGCTGCACCCGCCATAGCAGCAGGTGGGTTTTGCCGTCTTTGCTCTGTCCGCAGACGGCGCTGCTGCCTGTCTCAAATTCCTTGATCCAATCGGTCTTGATGCCCTGGCTGGCGACGTAGCGCTCTGCCAGTTGTTCGCCCATCGGCAGTTGCTTGATGGCGCTGCTGACGATTTGGATGCGCTTGCGCTCAATGCCACCCGTGATAGGGGTCAGGGTTTCGCCGACTTCGGCGATCGCCTCTGAGGTATAGCCAAAAGCACCCTTCAACACCTCGCTGTATTCCAGCTTGCGGCGGCTGCGGAGCGCTTCACCAGCACCCCACAGCCCAAAGCTAGATAGCCAGTGAGTGGCGCTGCTGGCTCCCACGGCCAGCCCAAAGGATGCTGCAAATAGCCCGCCGATAATCAGGCATTCAGCCCGCTGGCTGTTGCTGTTCGTTTGCACGATTAAACACCTCCCGATAATGCTGCAAAATCTGATCCAGGCTTACGTTTGAGCGGCTGTAGTCGATGCCGCCATGCTTGAGCCAGTGCAGCGCCAGACATGCGGCGGCAAACTCAGCAGAGCGATTCAGCACTTCGGCAAACTGCCTAGCTTCGCCCGTGGGTTGTCCTAGCGACTGACGCAAAAAAGCGAGGTCGCCTGCAACCGTGCGGGCGTACTGGTCTGCCCAGGCGATCGCGTCGGGCTGCCGCTGGGCCTGGGTGAAGAGATACACGGCGCGGGCGTTGATTGCGCCTCTCACCCCGGCATCGAGGCTAGTGCGGGCGATCTCAAATTCGGGCACAGGCGGGGCGCTGTCGTCATGCTTCAGGCGGCTCTGGCTCACGGTGTTGGCTTTGACGAACGACTGCTGCAATGGGGCCGCCATGCCACGCACCACCAGCGCACAGAGAAACGCCAGCGCCGGAACGCTAACGAAGGTTTTCAGCATCGCTCACCTCCCGTTCGACCCGTGCCCAGAATTCGAGTTCGTCTTGCGTCAGCATGTCGCCCGACAGCTTGCGGCGGGCAAGTTTTCGCAATGCAGCGCGATCGCCCTTCTCTGGATCTGGCGTGAGCAGAAGGGCAGCGGCATAGCCCACCAGCGGCATCAGCACCATGTCGGGAAAGACAATGGCGCGAACTTCGGCGCTGTAGGTCTGCCAGGTATTCGGATCGACTCGATAGCGGCGCTGCAACTGGCGCAGGTGGCTATCGAGTGAGTATTCGATGCCCACCAGCCCCGCCAGGGTGATAAGGGCAAACCCCAGCAGGGCAGCAGGTTGTAGCAGTCTGGAGAATCGGTGGATCATGGGGCATCCTCAGAGGGTCACTTCAGGAATTCGATTAGGTTGCCGCATTCGTTGCTGGCATTGTCGAGCTTGTCCCATTGCAGAACGAGTTCCCCCAAAATCTGGTCGCGCTCTGCTGGTGACAGTCCAGGCAAGAGGGCGCGGATTTCTGCTAGGGCCGTGAGTACATCATCGATTCGCTGGCTCAGCAGGCGGGTTGCGATGGTTGCGGTTTGGTAGTTCATTGGTTTCTCCATAGATGCGAAAATTCAGGGTCGGCGATCGCCAATTCGAGCAAATAGGTCAACCGGGCGATCGCCCCCGGTGACAGCCCCACTAGCAATGCGGGTAGGTTGTCTCGCTGTGCCAGCAGTGCTGCCAGCAGCAGCGGCGTAGAGCCTCGGATCAGGGCATCTTTTAGCACTGGGCGGGCGCGGTCTGGGTAGCTGGGGTAGGTTTCAGCCAGTGCAGCAGCGTAGGGCCGCGGGTCGTAGCCGTTGCGGTGTTGGCGGTCGGTCACGGACACGGTTTTGGCGCTGGCTCCACCACGCAGGGTGTCCACCGTCGCGGCATCCACCCCCGGCGCAAACAGACCGCATATTTCGTCAGCGATAGCGCCAATGCAGGATGCAGTAACCGCGTCCAAAACTGTCGTGATGAACAGCCTCATTACTGCACCCTTGCCAGCAGCAGCGCCGCTGACTGGATGCGCGGGGGTGGGTGTGGCGCGGTCGGGGATGGTCATCAACATGGGAGAATTGCATGGTTGTTCTGGATAAGGGACAACGGAGGGCGATCGCCTTGCTGTGACAAGGTTGGGGCGATCGCCCGGTGGAGTGCAGGGCGTGGACAGTCTCACGGTGTTCCCAATTCGCGTATCAGGCTCCAGACAAGTGAGTGAGTTCGGTCGCTTAGACGAAGCTCCCATTGGGTGCGACGGCGGTCTGGCAGTGTGGCGATCGCCTCATTGAACTCTTCGACTTTGGCGATCGCCTGTTCAATCGCGGCGCGGATTTCACGAATTCGTTCCATTTCGGTCATGACCAATACCTCTACAGACAGGACACAGACGGGGTGCGGATTTGCGGGCTTTGAGTTGGCGCTCTAGGCGGCGCGTCCCCTTTGACCAGGTGCGGGCAACCTCGAAGCTGATGCCGCGCTCTCGTGCTACTGCACAGAGTCGGGAACCTTGCCCGCGCCGATGGGCTTCGATGCGCTCTCGCAGTCGTTCGGTGTAGCCCAGGTAGTGCTGCGTCGTGTGCTTTGGGCTGATGCGGCGCTCGAAATGGAGGAGATAAACACTAGGCATGGCTTAGCCCTCCATCCGGTCTACAAGGGCGACCATCAAATCCTCAAGGCGATTGAGCGTCGCCTCTAGCTGCTGCTGGGCTGGCTCCAGGGATTCCCACACGCTGAGGGCATCGCCTGAGTCCAGTTGTGCGGGCTGTACCTGGGCGATCGCCGCGTCGATTTGGTCGAGGGCGCGGCTAATCAAAACGGCGGTTGTGATTTCTTGTGCAATCATGGGGTTACTCCTTTTGGGGTGAGGGCGATCGCCTTACTGCGTGAGGGCTTGGGGCGATCGCCCTTTTTTTGTGTCAGTCGATTGGCTTGCAGATATACGGAACCAATTCAGCCAGGACTGCCAGCGGGTTGGTAGATGTTTGCCTGCACTTTTGCAGCAGCGCCTCGACCTGGGCATCCAGCAGCGCTGCGGTGCTGGCTTCGATGTGTCCTGCCTCTAGCAAATAGCGTTGAGATTCGGCGGGGTCTTCGAGGGTGAACAGAGTCGCTGGATAGTTTTGTACAAAACCCGCTGAATCGTCGGACTCAATCTCATCAAGGGTTCTGGCGATTTCTAAAAGGCGGTCTGCAAGGTGGGATGGGACGCGGATCGCGGTGGTTTCGCCGCGCCATTTTCTGGGGCGGGGCATTGTGTGTCACCACTCGCGTCGCTCTAAACGGGCGTAGTCCCGAATCTTTTTTGGCAGATCGCGGTCGGTCGTCCAGATTTTGATCCACCACACGCCGTCGTCGTGCCACTGGTCGATGGTTTTGGCGGCATCGAGGGCGATCGCCGCTGCGGTGGCTGCGTCTTCTGCGGTTTCGCATCGAAAGGTGAAAACCATTAGCGTCTCCTAGTTTTGATTTCGGTGTTAGCCCCCACGGGATAGCGGCGCTGTTCGGTGTCGTTGGTGTG
>JBDNCP010000026.1:0-39178 GCA_046719575.1 Cyanobacteriota bacterium | reverse complement strand
AAATCGTAGGGCGGAAACAACTCGTCCCAGCGCGACTCTGCAAAGCGGCGTAGGGCGTAGGGATCGGGGTCGGGATGATGAACAGCGGGCGATCGCAAGTGGGGAATCTCAAGAGCAGTAAATTGATGATTCCACTGGTGCATCCAAGTACCGCTGGGGTCAAACGCCAGAATGCGGGGCTGCATCCGCTTTTTCTTTTGCAGCAGATGAGTGACCACTGTGAGCGCCTGGGGCCCAGCCCCAATCACAGCTAGGTCAATAGCAGCGGGGAGCGATCGCACGACAGAGGTCATGGGAGAACAGACAAACAATAGGGTGCATCTGCCCAGCCTCCTGAGGCTTTGAGCCTCGTGTGTCTGGATCTGATGGGTTGGGGGGCTAGAGCATTTTGTTAAACCATTCTAATAAAAACGATAATCATTATCACTTTTTTCGGTATGCTGAGATTATCAAATCGCCATCTGGAAAAAAGCGATGTCTCTGAATGTTTCACCAGTTCTGATTCAGCAAGCCCAAGCTGGGACTGTGGATGAAGCCGCCTTCGTGCAAACGATTTGCGAATCGCTGCCCTATGCCTGGCAAATTGTGGAGAAGCTGGCTGCCCGAATTTATCAAGATGGGCAAGTCTGGGATCACTATGCCGTTGCGCCGCCCAGTGAGCAGGCACGCGGTCAGTTGCTGCGGATGGTCGGTGGCGACGCGATTCGGGGTGCTGTGGAGCGCCATTTCAAGGTGAAGCTGGCGTTTCAAAATTGTCACAATCTGGCGGCATTTCGCCCAGACGCATTAGAATCGCCAGAATATCGTTCTTTCACTTCTATTCAGAGCCAAATCCTGAATCAGACGCCAGCCCTCAAGGACTGCTAAGCCCAGAATGCGATCGCCCCTCCTGACGCTTGTGGCCGGCCCACCGGGTTCCGGCAAAACCGCCTGGATTTGTCAGCAGCTCAAAACGGCTGGCAAACCCGCCGCTTATCTCAACCTAGGTGCAGGCACGATGCAACTAGATGCTACTTATCTGGCTGCGGAGGTTCCAGATTTGTCCTTGTGGGATGAGGCAGATTTCATGAATCTAGGTTCCGCAGATTTGGCACAGCCGCTCTATGTGGAGTTGGCATTTCAGATTGACCCGTCTGCGCTGTCGCTGCCGGGAGTGCGGGCCGTGCGGCGGGTGGCAGTGCTGCCACCTGGAGCGATACAAACAGAATGGCACGACTGGGCAGAAGAGGTTGTAGCTGGGGCAGATGGCTTATCAAGGGTGGAGGCGCAATCCTTTGACCTGTGGCGATCGCCCCTCACCAAGCAGGTGCTTGACCCCGCCAGCCTGGATACGTTTTGGTTTGAGCTAACCCACGGCGCATACGGAACCGTGCTACGAGCCAAGGGCATTTTCGACGTGGCCGATGGGCGAGCGTTTCACTTCAGCTTTGTAAACCGAGCCGCTGTGATTTCCGCAACCCCGATCGAGCCGCCACTGCCGCTGGGAAACCCGCCCGACACCGACTACACCGAACTGAACCTACCCCGCTGGCTGGAGGGCCGCCCTGATCGCTTCAGCGGCATCGAGGTGCTGGGCACTGGGCTAGACCGGGCGGCGCTCGCCCAAACCCTGAAAGACTGCTGCTTGGACGATCAGGCGATCGCCTATTACCAGCAGCAACTTAAAAACAGCCTCGCCTAACCCTCGCCTTCAAGACTGCACCCCAATTTTCAACCCCACTCCAAGCTCAACCGTTATGAAACTCGCCGTCATTTCTTGCATCCACGGCAACTACGAAGCCCTCAACGCCGTGCTGTCGGACATTGACAAACAAAAAGCAGACCAGATTTATTGCCTGGGCGATCTCGTCGGCTATGGCCCCCATCCCAATGCAGTTGTAGAAATGATTCGCTCACTGGATATTCCCACGTGCCAGGGCTGCTGGGATGAAGACATCGTAGAAGGGCTAAATTCCTGTGAGTGCAGCTATCCCTCTGTGCTGGCAGAAAAGCGCGGCCGCCTGGCACACGACTGGACCCAGCAAACCCTCCATCCCGAAGTGCGCGAATACCTGGCTCAGCTTCCGTTGACCCTGCGGCATGAAAATCTGTGCTTTGTACACGGCAGCCCCCACAGCCAGCACGAGTACTTGCTGCCAGAGGTAGATGCATTTATAGCGCTGGAACGAGTGCTGACGACGGGGGCAGATGTGCTGTTTTGCGGACATACCCATGTGCCCTATATCCGCCAGCTTGAGTCGGGGCAGTTGCAGATCCGGGTTTTGTCCACGGAGTTAGCCGCTGAGAAAACGACTGAATTTGTCGCCCCACTCAAACAGATTGTCAACGCTGGCTCGGTCGGTGAACCACGCCACGGCCGCCCCAACGCGACCTATGTTATATACAACACCGACACCGACCAGATAACGATGCGCGAGGTGGAATACGACTATCACAAAACCTGCGCCGACATCGTGGCAAAGGGACTGCCACCGATTTTCGCCTGGCGCTTGGCACATGGGCTGGAGTTTGCTGAGCGAGCCGACGACCCGACCCATGTTTGCGAACGCTGACGGCTCTAGTTTCGAGGTCTAAGCAGTTTCGGCCAGTGTCGATTCTAGATTTTAGATTGGCGATTTTAGATTGGTGATTTTGGATTGGTGATTTTGGATTGCCAAACCGAGAGTTGTTAGCACTTCAAAATCCAAAATCCAAGCCCCAAAATCTAAACCCCAAAACCCAAAACCCAAAATCACTAAACATCCATGCTCTGGGCGATTCTAAGCGGTATTGAGGGAAATTTGCCTGCCTATGAAGCAGTGCTAGCCGATCTGCGGCGGCAGCGGCAGCCCGTCGAGGCGCTGTATGTGCTGGGAGATGCGATCGCCCCGACGGTCGAGAGCTTGGCGCTGATAGAACGGCTGCGATCGCCCGCCCATCCCCACCCTCAACCACAAGTTTGCCAAGGCTGGTGGGAAGAACAGTTGCTCTGTTTGCACGGACTGGGGCGCACCGCAGAACCCACAGAGCTAATCGAGCGCTATGGTGCAGCAATGGTTAAAACCCTGTGGGAGGCGATGCCGCGTTCGGTGGTGAATTGGGTGCGATCGCTCGATTTTGGCTTTTTTGAACTGGACTGTCTGTTAATCCACGGCAGCAGCGTCAGCGTCAGCGACGAGTTAACACCCGATACCCCACCCGTGCAAATGCTCGATCGCCTGATGCGGATGGATGCAAATATGCTCTTTTGCGGGCGATCGGGACTTACGTTTCAATACACCCTACAGCAGGGCAGCATTACGTCTAGCGTGGTTACGCTGGATCAACCCGCAGAGTGCCAAACGGCAACCGTCCGCCCCCGACAGGTCATTGGCGTGGGCAGCGTGGGCCGCCTTCCGGGTCAAGCCACCTACACGCTTTACAATCCATACAGCAACAGTGTGGAATTCAAAATGGTGCGGTATGGCTCAGGGCGCGGATTTCGGCCAAGATCGACTTAAGCTTGTGTTCATTCGCCATGCCGAGTCGGTGGGCAATGTAGAACGGCGGATGCAGGGTCACGCTGACTATGACTTGACTGACCGCGGCCGACAGCAGGCGCGGCAACTGGCCGAGCGCCTTTGGAAAAAAGGACACCCGCCCTCGAAGATCTACAGCAGTCCGCTAAAACGGGCAGCGCAAACGGCGGAGATTTTGCTGCAAGCGGGGAGTGCTTTGGCTCAGATAACGTCCCATAGCCCCGCTGAGAGACCCTCCAATATTGAATACGTCGAAGAACTGCTGGAGTTTCAAAACGGCATTTTCAAAGGGCTGACCTGGGAAGAGGCGCGGGAGCGATATCCTGAGTTTTGTGAAACCTTGGAAGCCTCGCCCGATTGGATTCCTGCGCCAGGAGCCGAAACGCTGCAAGATGGGCGCGATCGCGCTCAGCGGTTTATCCAGCGCCTTCTAGCCCAGCACCACAACGGCGAAACGCTGTGGATCGTGACTCATGGATGGATCTTGCAACATTTAATCGCTGCTATGCTAGGGAGCGATCGCACTTGGCACGTTTCTATCAAAAACACCGCCGTATTTGAGTTTTGGCTAGAGCGATCGCGCTGGGCGTTGCCCCCCGACAACCCCAACCGCTGGAACAGTGACCTATGGCAGATCCGTCGGTTTAACGACACCACCCATTTGCAGGATTCCTAAACCGCTCCGCAATTTCTCTACAAACCGAACAACCTCCCCGAAAATGGGCGCGTTTTATCCTTTGCGATAAATTTCTCAGGATGCGCTAATCTTGCGCTAGTCTTAAAAATCACTGGAACTGCCATCAGGCTGCTGCCACGCGATTATGATAGACCCCATCGACGATATTGAACGTCAGGCACGCCAGGGAAGCGTGTCAGCGATTATTCAGGTGCTAAATGAGCGGCTAGCGGATGCTGGCGTGCGGACTCGTGCCGTGCTAGACCACGGCGTGCTTCAGCTTTTGTGCGAAGCGGAGACATTAGAACAGTTAGAACAACAATCGCTGGTTGAAGACGTGCGCTATATCCTGGAACGGCTCAGTCCCAAAGGCATTCGTCGCGTCAATATCAACAGCCGCATCGTGCGCGAGCAGCAGCTTCTCTGGCTCGAAGACATTCAGCGCGACCCCAAAAAGCAGCTCCTCTGGTCGCAGGAAATTACTCTACCCCAGCTCAACCCGATCCAGCGCATGATCGAAGACTGGCGCTATAATCGAATGCTCGACACGGCCAAACCTGCGGCACAATCCCCTACTGAAGCGCGGGCACAAAAGCAGTTTTGGCGCGGCATTCTCATCGGCGGGCTGAGCTTGGGGGTGCTGTCGCTGCTGGTGGGTTGGGCCCTAGCCGACTGGCTGGGCATTTCCCTACCCAAACCATTGCAGCAGGCAGTCGCGCCCGCTTCACCCGACGCTGCTTCGCCGTCGCCTGCGCCCGCGCCCACGCCCGATCCGTTTGCCCAGGCCGTGCGGCTGGCCGAGTCGGCGGTACGCGATGGACAAACCGCGCAAACCTCGGCCGACTGGCTAGATTTGGCCAGCCGATGGCAGCGGGCCTCTGACTTGATGGCCCAGGTTCCGGCAAGCGACAGCCGCTATACCACCGCCCAAAACCGCGTCATACTCTACCGGGAAAACAGCAATGCTGCACTGCAACAGGCGGATCGACTGCGGCAAAGCGGCAATAATTAAAGCGGCAATAATTAGCGTGTATTCTGGCGCTGGGCGATCGCCAAGTTTCGAGTAAGATTTCGGGCAAGATTTCGGGCAAGATTTCGGGCAAGATTTCGAGTAAGAGCGCAGCTTTTTCTACAAAGTTCTATAAAACTCTATGGCGATTCGGATTGGAAACGGTTACGACATTCATCGACTGGTGGGCGATCGCCCCCTCATCCTCGGTGGGGTCAAAATTGACCACGAACTGGGGCTGCTGGGCCACAGCGATGCTGACGTGTTGACCCACGCCATTATGGACGCAATGTTGGGCGCGCTCAGCTTGGGCGACATTGGCCACTACTTTCCGCCCACCGATCCCCAGTGGGCCGGAGCCGACAGCCTGAAACTGCTAGAACAAGTCCACGGGCTAATTCAGTCACAGGGTTGGCAGATTGGCAACATTGATTCTGTCATTGTGGCAGAACGACCCAAGCTGAAGCCGCATATCAAAACCATGCGCGATCGCCTTGCCACCGTCCTCGCCCTCGCCCCCGACCAAGTCGGCATCAAAGCCACCACCAACGAAAAGCTTGGCCCCGTCGGGCGCGAAGAGGGCATTGCGGCCTACGCAGTGGCGCTGCTGGTCAAGGAGTGACAGAGTCATGAAGAGAGGAACCTGCCCCCTCTGTCCCCACCACCACCCCACCACCCCACCCCCGCTCAAACCATGGCCCACGAACCCCCCCAACGCCTAAAGCAAAAGCTCCTCTTTCAAGGACGCAAGTTTAACTTTGAGGTGAGTCGTCTGCGCTTGCCCAATGGAGCCGAGGGAGATTGGGAATGTGTGCGGCATCCGGGCGGGTCAGTGGCCGTGCCCATGACGGCTGACGGCAAGCTGGTGCTGGTGCGGCAATATCGCTTCGCGGCCTCGCGGCGACTGCTGGAGTTTCCCGCAGGCACAATCGAAAAGGACGAAGACCCGCTAACCACAGCCCAACGCGAAATTCAGGAAGAGACGGGCTACAAAGCTAGCCAGTGGCACAAGCTGGGGCAGTTTTTCTTAGCTCCAGGCTATTCTGACGAGATTATCTACAGCTACCTGGCTACAGATCTGGAAAAACTGGACACGCCGCCAGGGTTGGATGAAGACGAAGATCTGGAAACCATTCTGTTGACTCCGCAAGAGCTAGAACAGGCAATTTTAGACGGGGAAGCCGTAGATTCTAAGTCAATTTCTAGCCTGCTGCTGCTGCGCTCCTACTTGCAGGCCCAGCAGTCGGGCTGAAACCGGATTTTGGATTTTAGACTGGCGATTTTAGATTGCCGCTCTATTAGCTCTATTAGTTAGATAGATTGCTGTTCTGAGAGTTTGTTTCATCATGAGTCGCCGCCTGATTTCCTCTGGTTCCTCTTTTGAGCGTGAAGTCGCCTATTCTCGCGTCGTGGTAGAAGGTGATTGGGCGTTTGTGTCGGGCACAACGGGCTACGACTATCGCACCATGACGATTGCAGACGACGTGGTGGAACAGGCAGAACAAACGCTAAAGAATATCAGCGCAGCCCTCAACGAAGCTGGTTTTTCCCTGGAGGACGTAGTGCGCGTTTGCTATATCTTGCCCAACCGAGAAGATTTTGAACCCTGCTGGCCGGTGCTGCGAAAATATTTTGGAGAAATTCGCCCCGCTTCGACGATGATCGTGGCTGGACTAGCGGATCTGAAAATGCGGATTGAAATTGAAGTGACGGCCTATCGCCCGTCCTAAATGGAAATTAGAGCTAATTTATAAAGTCGCCTGAAAGCCTCTGAAATCAGTGGTTTTTCTGGAATTGCCTTTTTTTAGGCCTTTTAGAAGGCCTTTTAGAATTCTAGAAAATGCCTCGTTGACTAGATTTCTTGCGTGAATCGTGGTGCGGTACCGCTGCGCTACGATTCACGCCCTCAAAACAGCATTCATGCAAGAGATTTACTGACAAAACATTGACCACTGGCGGCTGGAAGCCGCGCCTACACGGGCGAAACCCGCCTAGGCGGGTTTTGGGTCGGGGTAGAGAGTCGGCGAAGGCCGACTTCGTTGATGTAGCAGCGGTTTCAATCGCTTGGTGCTTTGTCTCATCTTTCGAGTGAGGAAATGCGTCCAACCTCATAGCAAACGGCTCGATGGGATAGGCGGACTTCTCGAATAATTAAAAATACTCCTAGAACCAAGGTTCCGGTTCCCAAGAGAAACAATCCTAGCGTTAGAGTGGCGATCGCCGACGCATTAGACGCAACCGCAAGGGCGATCGCCAACATGCTGATCAGATATATCAAAACGGCGCTGTAGATCACAATTACCGTTTTCTGCAAAAGGCGGTGATGCTGCGTCAGCAGGGGAATTTGGCGATCGATTTCCTGAAGTCGTTCGACATAGAAATAGTCTTCTTTGGAACGCAGCAAATTGAGGCGCTCTAGCGCGAGCGATCGCATTGATTGACCAATCGCGGAATAGCGCATCAACACAGCATTTTGAATCAGCGCACAGGCAGTCACTAAAACCACGGGAGCGATGATCAGTTGAATGGTTTGGGCAACCTGCTGGGCGTTCATTTCAACCCCTCCAATCAATCACTTTAAGTGGAAAATCACGCAGAGAAATCATGTAAAAGAACCCTCTTTTTGCACATTGCGAGCCGTGTCGCCAAAGCGACCTTCCACTAGCTCAAACTGCACCGCTGTTCCCGCTGCCAGGGTGCGATACCCTTCACCAGGAATGGCCGTGAAATTAAAAAACACGTCTTCTCCTCCATCGTCCCTGGCAATCATGCCATTGCCCGATCGCAGATCAAACCAGCGCACCACGCCGCTCAGCACGGGCAGCCCGCTTTCGCCTAGCGGCGGCGCGCCCTTTGCCCAAGTCTGCTGCGGAATGCGGATTTGCTTGACCTCCGGCGCGTCATACGCCTCGTAGGCATAGTCCGAGCGGGTTTGCAGGATGGCGCGGAGATCCTGCCGCAGTTCCTCCAGCGTGGGCCGCCCCACAAAAAACCAGCCATTGTAGATTTTGTGGATCGTCAGGTCGGGGCACAGCACGAAGGTATAGGGCTGCGGGCGATAGGCATATTCGCCCTCGGTTTCGTCCAGAATGTTGATTTGCCGCAGCAGCGATCGCCCTTCATCGCAAAGAAACGGCCACTGCGCCCCCAGTCCCGCCCGAAACGCCGCCTGCACGATCGGCGGATCGACAGACACCGTGGCCAGCTTGCAATAGTTCACCGCCAGTTCGCTTTGAAACTGCACCAGTTGCGGAAGCTGCTGGCGATCGCGCGGACAAAAGAATCCCCGATAAAACACCAGAATCAGCGGGTAGCCGTCTGTAAAGCCCAGATAGTGATCGACCAGCCCCGGCTGCGTCAGGCTAGCAAGCTCGACGGGTTCACCGTCCTGGTTGAGCAGGGTGACATCGGGAAAGCGATCGCCCACTGCAAGGTTTGTCGTCATAGCTGCGGCCCACGGCAGAATGACCTTCATGCTGGCACGTTCGTTCAGTCTTAAAATGAGGAAATCCTGAGCGTTTTTCCTAAAGCTCAAAAGCCTGATAGGAACAGCGCTACACCGATCGAAAGTCGCTCCAGAAATATGCCCAATATTGCGATCGCCACGTCTGATGCCGACCTGCTGCGCTGCTTTCCGGTGCTGCTGGAACTGCGGCCGCATTTGCTCGAAGCTGAATTTGTAAACCAGGTGCAGCGGCAAGCGCAGCAGGGCTTTCGGCTTGCCTACCTGAGCGAAGGAGACGACGTAAAAGCGGTTGCCGGATTTCGCCTGACGGAATCGCTGTCTGCCGGGCCGTTTCTCTATGTAGACGACCTGATCACCACCGAGTCGGCCCGCTCAAACGGCTATGGCGAAGCCCTGTTTGATTGGCTGGTAGACTATGCCCGCGCCCACGGCTGCCGCTCGCTGGAGCTAGATTCGGGCGTGCAGCGGTTTGCGGCCCATCGGTTTTATCTGCGCCAGCGAATGGCGATCGCCGCACATCATTTTTCCCTACCGCTGACGTAACTGCCAAATCATCCGCCCCGAACCCTGCTAAAAGGGCACATCGTCATCCTCTTCCACAGCATCCGCCTCTCCAGAGTCGGTATTTACGTTGGGCAACTCTCCGTCTAGATTGACCAGTTGCCCGTTAAACATTTGCGCCAAACTCTTGGCCGCCCGCAGCACCTCGTCCTCGGCTTCCCAGGTCGGAATCGGCGGTGGCGGCGGGGGCACGTCGGTCGATGCTGGAGGTGGGGCGATCGCCGAATTAGGGCGATGGGGTTCGGCGGCGGGTAGCGGCGCAATCGGAACTTGCGGAGCAGTTGCAGCCGTGGGAGCAGGCGGCGATTGCGGGGGCGCGGCTGTCGGGGACACACTGGCAGGCGCATTGGCAGGCATACTGGTGGGCGCACTGGCAGATGATGCACTGGCAGCAGAAGACGCTGCAATCCCCTCACCGCCTCCAGCCACCTCCAGCGTCACGCGAACCGTCTCGTTCTGGAGCTTGGCAAACGCCGCTTCGATATTCGGCAGCTTGCTCTTGGCCATGTTAAACAAAGGCTGCGAGTTTACGCCGATCCGCGCCGTGTGCCCGTCAAACCCCAGCAAACGACACTGCTGCCGCAGCAAGATGGCAGTTGAGGGCGGGTGCATCAGGCTGAGTACGTCTTGCCAGATTTGGGCGAGATCGAGGGAAGGAGCTGGGGGGCTGGGGGGTTGGGGGATTGGGGCGAGATGCTCTGTCACTCCTGCTTGACCCCTGACCCCTGACCCCTGATCCTTAACGGAAGGCGTAGAGATTGGTGGCGCAGCGGCGGGCGCAGCAGAACCTTGGGTGGGTGCTGCGCTGGGGTCGGCCGCTGAGGAAGTCGCAGCAGATATAGGAGCAGCAGGCGCGACAGAAACGGACGCTGGGACAGCAGGCGCAGAGACAGCAGGCGCAGAGACAGCAGGCGTAGGAGAAACGGGCGCTGGGGCAGCGATTCTGGGTATAACGCTTCCCGCAGGCGGCACAGACACCGCCGACGGCAGCAGCCCCATCAGCGCTACCTCCAGCCACAGACGCGGCTGGCTGCTCTGGCGCAGGCGCGACTCGTTTTCCTGCAAGCGCTGCTGTCCCTGTTGCAGCATCTCAATCGGCAGCGCTTTGACAAACTCGCACATTTCCGCCCAGGTGTCGGGCGTGATGGCGACCAGATCGCTGCGGCCGGGCGCGGTTTTGGCAATTAGCAGGTCGCGGTAAAAGCTGGTCAGGTTTTGCAGCACGACTAGCGGCTCTCGTCCCCGATCCATCAGGCGGCGGGCGCTGTCGAGGACGGGGGCGGGCTGGTCGGCGGCGATCGCCCTCACCAAATCCAGCAAGTCTCGCTCTGGCACAGCGCCCACCAAATCCCACACTTTTTCGGTAGAAATTTCGCCCTCCAGCAGGCTGAGCTGGTCGAGCAGGCTCTCGGCATCGCGCAGCCCACCTTGGGAAATCTGCGCCACCAGATGCAGTGCTTCTGGCGTGATGGGGATAGATTCGGCCCGGGCGATCGCCCCCAGATGCGTCACCATCGCCTCCAGCGGAATGCGGCGAAAGTCAAACCGTTGGCAGCGCGAAATAATCGTCGGCAGCACCCGCTGCGGGTCGGTCGTCGCCAGCACAAACACCACATGGGGCGGCGGCTCCTCCAGCGTCTTCAGCAAGGCATTAAACGCCGCATTGCTGAGCATATGGCATTCATCGACCACATATACTTTGTAGCGACACTGCACTGGGGCAAACTGGGCCCGCTCGATCAGTTCGCGGATATTGTCTACGCCCGTGTTGCTGGCTGCGTCGATTTCAATCACGTCCAGCGCAGTGCCCTGGGCCACCATGCGGCAGACTTCGCACTGGCCGCAGGGCTTTTCGGTGGGCTGCTCTGTTTTCAAACAGTTCAGCGATTTTGCCAAAATCCGGGCGCTGGAGGTTTTGCCTGTGCCCCGTGCCCCAGTGAAGAGATAGGCAGGCGCGATCTTTTGCTGGCGCAGGGCGTTGGTCAGCGTAGCGGCGATCGCCTCTTGCCCCACCAGTTCCGAAAACGTTTGGGGGCGATATTTGTGATGCAGCGGTTCGTAGGTCACGATGGCAAGGGGGGAACGCTCTTACTATTCTAAAGAGTCTGAGTTCTAGAGCGGCAGCAAGGACGAGAACCTGTTTTAAGCTGCAACCTCGCATAATGGGTTGCAGGTGTTGCCGAAATTCTGAAACTTCCGATTTGTTGCCGTATTAATTGCCGTATTAATTGCCGTATTAATTGCCGTATTAATTGCCGTATTAATTGCCGTATTAATTGCCACTGCGGTTTATGAGGTCTGCCCAACAGTTGCCCTTTACCCTCGACTTGCCCGATGCCGCCGCGACGCAGCGTTTGGGAGAACTTTTGGGGCGATCGCTCCCCGCAGGCAGCATTCTCCTGCTAGAAGGTGACCTCGGCGCAGGCAAGACCACGCTCGTCCAGGGCATTGGGCTGGGTTTGGGTATCACAGAACCCATTGTCAGCCCCACTTTCACGCTGGTTAACGAATATACTGAGGGGCGAGTTCCGCTCTATCACATGGATCTGTATCGGCTAGAACCAGCAGAGATAGAAGCACTGTATCTAGACCAATACTGGGAGGGGCAAGATTTGCCGCTGGGCATTGTTGCCATTGAGTGGGCCGAGCGCCTGACAACTGCGCCCACGCCGAATCTTCGTCTGGACCTCCAGACCCATACCTCCGCCAAACGGCGGGCCCATCTCACCTCTGCTGGAGAGTTTGACTGGACAAACCACTTGGGGAATCTGCCGGAGCAATTTGCCGGAGCCATAGGTCCAGACTCCATGACAAATCGATAAAGCCTTTATAGAAGGTTCCAATTTTGTATGGGTTTTGTGACCTTGACACTGCATTCAGTTAAAAAGGCTACTAAAATAGTAGCTTAGATATATGGGGATTCTGCGTAGGATATTCCCCAGGGAAAACCTTGCGATGCACTTTACCCGGTGATTCCTAGTATGCCTTTTTGCGGGGGATGGGTTTAAGATATCCGCCGTTTGGCCGATGTCTATCGGACTCTCAAAGGGGGAAATAGGGATGGGTGGAGTGATTCACTAGGCCTGTGCGCTAACGGAGTCTGCGTGAGCATCTGAAGGGGACCTAAACCCGGCATTATGCTGGGTTCTAGTGCGCCTAACTTGACGCTGGCACACTTCTCAACCACAGTGTAGGGTGCATCTCTCAGCTCCTAAGAAAAACTTACTTATGCTATCTCTGTAAAGTTGACGCTAAGATCGCTGCAAGAGAGCGATTAAAGTGTTTGAGTTTGTCAGGTCAGTAGCATTGGTTCAGTCGTGGGCGGAGCCTTGGCGCAAACCGTCAGGGATGTCTATATTTGGCTTCTGTCTTTTGATGAAGACGGAGTTAGTTGGCGACATTCGGTTCATTGTGCGATCGCCCAGTTTCCAGAAGTAGGCTTCGGAGCGTTCTCTCAAAGCTGGCTTCTATCGACCGAGGGCTGGGCGGTGACGAGGCCGTATGACGCTTCTAAACTAGAACCGAGGCTCTTTGCTGACCGTTAGGGCTGCGTTAAACGCAGTAGAGTTGCTGATAGAGACGACTGCCTTTAAGCTAGATCGAATGGTCGTTGTTGTAGACCCACTACGCGGCTACAATTTCGTCCTCGGTGATGGGCTTTCTGGCATTGTTGAAATCTGAGGTCAGCTTCTCTCCTTGTAGAACACATCCTTAAAGAGCGCACAGTCCTATCGCGATGTGTCTCCCCAGGGTCTGTGTTCTCGAAGATACGGTATGTCTGCACAAAGTTTGCACAAACCGTGTTTTCGTAAGCGCGTTTCCTCAAGCGTGTTCTTACAAGCATACGCGTTCGCCTGTCGCTCCTGGAAATCTGATTCTTTCATAGCGCTCACATTAGCGCTCAAGAGCCACTGGGTGTTTATATACAAGCGCCCCGGTAGGTTGCCGTTTCTGAACTTTTGGATCACTGGGTCTGCTGGTTTGGGGCAGGTCTGGGCAAGATTCGAGTTCAGAAGGGTAGGCAAGGTTGCTTTTGTTGAGTGCTTTTGGAGGCGATCGCCAAACTATAGACCCTGCCTCACCACATCTGGTTAGGTATGTCGGGGGATGTTTTTGGTGATCAAAGTCTAGTGCAATAGAAAAAGTGTCTCAATCCGCTCGACTCTGCTAGCCCCAGAGCCTTATAGAACCTGAGGTAGAACCTGAGGACAAACCTAAAGGCTGGGGTTTATAAGCAGTTTAGAGCGTCGCCTCCCTGAGATTTTCAGGATTGGTCTAAGCCGCGATCTTTAAGAATTAACTGGCTAGTTCATGCTCTGCCTTGTTTCAGTTGGTTCACCGTTCTAAATCCCTGTTTAAGCCACTTGCAGGTTAGGCAATGAAGACTAAGACAAATCTTGTAACAGAAGCCTGGCAACTCCTGGAGCGGTCGATTGTATATTACGGCGATCGCCCCGTCGGCACTGTAGCAGCCTGTGACCCCAGCGTCGAAGCTCTGAACTACGATCAGTGCTTCGTGCGAGATTTTGTGTCCTCCGCACTGGTGTTTCTTACCCACGGCCGCCCCGAAATCGTCCGCAACTTTTTGGTGGAAACCCTCGCTCTCCAAAGTGGCGAAAAGCAGATGGACTACTTCTACGCTGGACGGGGCCTGATGCCCGCCAGCTTTAAGGTGGTCACCGCCGAGGGCAAGCAGTACTTGGTAGCCGATTTTGGTGAACACGCTATTGGCCGCGTTACACCCGTCGATTCTTGCCTGTGGTGGATTATTCTGCTGCGAGCCTATGTCAAAGCAACAGGCGACTTGGATCTAGCCCACCAGCCAGAGTTTCAGCAGGGCATCCTGTGGATTCTCAAGCTCTGCATGGCCGATCGCTTTGATATGTACCCCACCATGCTCGTGCCCGATGGCGCGTTTATGATCGACCGCCGCATGGGGGTCGATGGGCATCCGCTAGAAATTCAAACCCTGTTCTATGCGGCACTAATGTCGGCAAGGGAACTGCTGGCCCCAGGCCCGCGCAACGATATCCACATCCAGATCATTAACCAGCGCCTCAGCATTTTGAACTACCACATGCGCCAGTATTACTGGCTGGATGCGCGGCGGCTAAACACCATCTATCGCTACCACGGCGAAGAATTTGGTGAGGGCGCAGTCAACAAGTTCAATATCTACCCTGATTCCATTCCTGAATGGACGTTTGACTGGATGCCTGACGAGGGTGGCTATCTGGCAGGCAACTTGGGGCCGGCTCGGCTAGATTTCCGCTTTTTTGCCCTAGGCAATTTGATGGCAGTAGCATCGTCCCTGACCAATGCCGAAGAGTCACAGCAGTTGATGAACCTGATTGAGCAGCGCTGGGACGACTTGGTGGGGCAGATGCCAATGAAAATCTGTTATCCTGCCGTTGTGGATCAGGAGTGGAAAATTTTGACGGGCTGCGACCCGAAAAACGTGCCCTGGTCATATCACAACGGCGGCAGTTGGCCGATGCTGCTGTGGCTGCTGGCGGTGGCCTGCCAAAAGACCGGACGGGCAGATTTGTGCCGTCGAGCCATGACCATTGCTGAACGCCGCCTCAGCGAAGACGAGTGGCCAGAGTATTATGACGGTAAGTCCGGACGCTACGTCGGCAAAGCCTCGCGAAAGTATCAGACTTGGACGATTGCGGGCTATCTACTGGCGCAAGATTTTTTGGATAACCCCAGCCATCTTGACCTGATTTGCTTTGACGAAGATCCGCAATTTTTTGACTGGATGTATCGTCTGCAAGAGTTTTAGCCAACCTTGGCGGCCATGACCTTGAGTGACTTTTGTGCCACTCTCTTGTGTCACTCTTTTGTGCAACTACTTTGTGCAACTACAGACATGACAGGGGGTTGAAGCGATTGACCCAGGTTTTCCAATTTGAGCAGGACTTTGCTGATTCGCTGCGGTGCGTGCCCATGCGCGTCCGCTATAACCTTGATACCTGTGGGATAAAGCTGAAACTGACCCACTGGCACGCGCTGCCCCAGGGCGATCGCCAACTGCTGTTGGATCTGCCATGCCAAAGCGAGGCAGAGATTGCCGCCTATCGCCAGCGGGTATATGACTTGGTGGCTGCTCAAGGGGGCGATCGCCCGACCGATTTGCCCCTTGACCCGCAACCCGCGTGGCTAAATGCAGACCATATTCCTGACTCTGTGCAGGCGCAAGGGCAGCGCGTTGGAGTCTCCCTCTCGGTAGAACAATGGAGCCGCCTCGATCCGCTCCAGCGATTTGCGCTGATGAAGCTCAGCCAGTCCCACCACGAGCATCAAAATTTCCTGCCAGCGCTACGAGAATTTGGCCTGCTAGAGGGGGCGACTTTGGGTACGTAGCGACGGGCAGGTCAGGATTACAAGGGCGATCGCCGGGCAACCCTTGGGACGGGTTTCTTGCAAATCCCCACTGCATAACTGTCACAAAGGTTCATAGAACTCGATTTTTAGGTTAAGCTTTTGTTTAATTCATTTCTTGGACTCGGTGGATTAAAGCTATCTAGCTGCTGATTGCAAAGCATTGTGCAGCTTTTCAGGCTCAGCCGCGTAGCGATGCCCGGATAGCAGTGTCATCAGCAGTAGGTTATGCCCTATCGGTTATTTCATATCAGTAGGTTATACCAGAGGTTATACCAGTCAGTAGGTTATACCAGCGGCAAGGGCGGCGATCTCAGGGTTTGTGCTTCTGCAAATCCTTTGAGTCTGTCCCAGCGCCACGGTTGCAACCAGGGCAGTTCGATGGGTCTATGCTGGGTCTATGTTGGGTCTATGTTGACGTTGACTTGTTGACGTTGACTTGTTGACGTTGACTTGTTGACGTTGACTGTATTGACCGCTTCATTGACCGCTTCCAACTTTGCTCTGTCTGTGCGGTTTTAGTGGGGAGAGTGAGCGTGACAGGTTTCTTTGATCGAGTTCAGGGCTGGGTCAGACCAGAGGGCGAATCGTCGCATGGCGGCCAGGCTGACCGTCCGGCTCCAGCGCCTGGCGACTTGGGTGCCCCATCCATAACATCCATAAATAGCACTCCAAGCAGCACTGCAAATGGCACTTCGATGAATGACGCGCTGGCTGGGCTGCCCATCGAGCTACCAGCTCAGGCTCCGATAGACATGACCCCTATTTCCCAGGCTCAGCCCGATCCGGCGCTGGTGGAATGGTCAAAGCCTAGTCCAGATCTGGAGCCACCCAAGCGATCGCCCCGTCGGTTCTATCAGGCCTGGTATGCCTGGGTAGTCATGGCGGCTCTGGCGGGCGCAGGCGGCTTCGGCGTGGCAGCCTTCGACACAGTGCGCCAGATCCAGGGTGAGTTGCCCGATCCAGAGGACGCACTGACCTACACCCGCGATGGCTCAATGACCATCAAGGCAGCCGATGGCACGGTGCTACAACAGCTTGGTCCGGCAACGCGAGAAGCCCTCTCGCTCGACCAGATCCCAGAGACGATGGTTAACGCTTTCATCGCCGCTGAGGATAAGAACTTTTTTGAACACAATGGGGTAGATTACTGGGCGATCGCCCGTGCTGCTTTGGCAAACCTGTCGGCCGGTGAGGTGGTCGAAGGGGCTAGCACCATTACGCAGCAGTTGACGCGAATCGTGTTTCTGGGGCAAGAGCGCACCCTCGACCGCAAGCTGCGGGAAGCGCTGATGGCGCACAAGATGGAAAACGAGCTAACCAAGGATCAAATCCTAGAGCGCTATTTGAACTTGGTCTATCTGGGTTCGGGGGCGTATGGCGTAGGCGATGCCGCCTGGATTTATTTCAGCAAGCCGATTGACCAGCTTTCTCTGTCCGAAATGGCGATGATTGCTGGGCTGGCCCCCGCCCCCAGCGAATACTCTCCACTGGTGAACCCTGACCTAGCTCGTAGCCGCCGCGACATCGTGCTGGAGCGAATGCATGAAACCGGATTCATCACCGCCGCAGAGTTGGCAGAGGCGAAAGCAGCAGAAATCGAGCTAACGCCCAGCCAACCCCGCAACCTCATCAGCCAAACCCCCCACTTCACCTCTTACATCCTCCAGCAAGAGTTGCCCCAGCGCGTCAGCCCAGAGGTTCTGGAAGTGGGCGGGCTAACCATTGAAACGACGCTGAACCCCAAGTGGCAAGGTCTCGCCCAGGAAACCATTGCTAAAGCAGTTGAACGTTACGGTCGCAATGAGCGGTTTTCCCAAGCGGCGCTGGTCTCTATTGACCCCCGCACCGGCGAAATCAAAGCGTTGGTGGGCGGTAAAGATTTTGTCGCGGGTCAGTTTAACCGGGCAACCCAGGCACAGCGACAGCCCGGATCAACCTTCAAGGCTTTTGTCTATACAGCGGCGATCGCTGCTGGTTTCTCACCCTACAAGAGCTATCTAGACTCCAAGTTCATCGTCGATGGCTACGAGGTCAAGAATTACAACGAGAGACACTCCGGCAACCTGTCTATGCGAGATGCGCTGGCCCGTTCAGTCAACGTGATCGCCGTGAAGGTGCTGCTTGACGCGGGGTTTGAGCCAGTGATGGAAATTTCTAAGCGAATGGGCATTCAGTCCAAGCTGATTCCGGCCTACTCGCTGGCGTTGGGCACACTGGAGGTCAACCTGTTAGAACTCACCAGCGCCTACGGCACGCTTGCGGCTCAAGGAAAGCATATTGAGCCGCACGGTATCACGCGAGTGATTGACCGCTTTGGCAACGTGATTTATGAGGCAGACTTCACACCAGAGCAGGCTGTAGATACCGACAGCGCCAATATTATGACCTGGATGCTGCAAGGCGTGGTGAATAGCGGCACTGGTGGCAATGCAGCGTTGCGGGGGCGACCCGTTGCTGGCAAAACGGGAACTACCGATGCCAAGCGTGACCTCTGGTTCATTGGCTATATTCCCCAACTGGTGACGGGGGTATGGCTGGGCAATGACAACAACCGCCCAACGGCGGGAGCCAGCAGCACGGCCGCGCTTGTCTGGCGCAACTATATGGCGCAGGCGACCGAGGGAATGCCGGTCGAGTCATTTCCAAAACCAAACCTGCGGGGCGATCGCAAAGGCTCCATCAAGGCAGAGCGAATTCGACCGCGAAGAATGCACATCGACTTGGCGACCGGCGGCGACTCGGAGGGAGACTCCTCTGGCTCAGGCAGCCGCGCTCGCAGTCGATCTGGGGAAGCGGCACCCGCGCGATCGCCCAGTTCTCCTGCCGCTCGTGAGGCCTCTCCCGAACCCCGCTCCGAGCCTCGCAAGATTCGCAACAGCGACCCCGTTGAAGCAGTTCCAGCCTCCCCCGCAGAGCCACCTGCTCGTCCACAGCCTCCAGCGGCCCCTGTCGAGCCAGAGTCGCGCCCCGCAGACCCTCCTCCAGAGCCGGTGCGTGTCGAGCGCCCCCGTCCAGAGCCAGTAGAGGTGCGCCCAGAGCCACCTCCACCTCCTCCACCTTCTGCTCCTCCTGCTCCGCCACCCCGTCTGGAGCGGCCCCGCTCTGAGCCTGCGGCTCCGGCTCCGGCCCCTGCAGAAGCGGCACCCCCCGCAGCCGAATAATTCCTACCGGAATTTCAGACATTGCAGAACGTGCCGTCCGACCGTTTGGTAGAGGCATTATCGATTGCCCCAGATCAGCCTTGCTCTAAAAAACATTAGTGTGAGGGGCCGATTCTGCGGAATGATGATTTTGGGATCAGAAAAACCTGGAGTAGAGGATTATGGTGTTGTTGATGGATGTCGCCGCAGGCGGCGGTTTTCCAGTGTGGTTTACGGTGGTCTATGTGGTGGGGTTTATCGCAGCCGTCACCATTGGCTCGATCGCCTGGTACAACTCAAAGCGTCCGCCTGGTTGGGAAGCCAAGGAGCGCCCAGACATTGTTCCTAAGATTGATGAAGACCCCAAGTAGCGACAGGGCCTGAGTAGCGATTAAGCCCAAGTCGGCGCAAAAAGAACAAAGGGTACTTGCTTCGATGCAGCAACAATGCAGCAACAACAATGCAGCAACAACGCGACAACAATGCGGCAAGAGAGTACATCAGCGTCGCCCCCACGCACCAGATTTCAACTCAAAATCGCCTCCTGGAGTGCTTTTCTCTGTTGTGGAGAAAGAGAAGCCACTAATTCTCGAACTGTAGCCGTATCTAGTTCTCGGTTGTTTCCCTTGAGCAGCGCCGCAAAAGAGTCTGGCAAATGGTCGGCAATCCCCGGTAGAGGTGGCTCCAGGGCTTCGTCGGCCTCTGGGTGGCGGCAGACTCCGGTGTCACAGTTCAGCCCTAGCTCGTGCCAAACTAGCGTTGGCACAGCGTTGCCTCTTCGACCGACGTATTCCTGGTTCAGTACATGGGTTTCTAGGTAGGCCTTGGGTGATTCATAGCACGCCTGAGAGCGAGCGTAGGGAATCGTGAACCCACCAAATGCCTTGCGATATTCTTCTGAGTCGAGCAGGGCTGCAATGAGTCCTGCTGCGCCTCGCCGTGCCAGGATGTTGCCATAGTGCTGCATTTCTTCGTGGTTGAGCAGTGCCCGCCCCAGAAAGTGCTTCAGACAGCGCTCCACGAATTTGTAGTTGGACGTGTTGAAGTAAAAGGCGTTGAGATACACCTCCGACTGCCCCAATTCACGCAGAAACCGACGTACCCCAATCCGGTTTGCCAAAAAGTCTTTTTCTAGTCGTCCCAATATTCGCCGTTCATAGCTGTAGGGCTGGCGCTCAAGGACTTGCCGATAGATTTGCTGGAGGGCGGTTTCGCGCTCGGTCTGAGAGGAAGTGGGATGAATCGAAATGGGTATGGTTTGCATATCGACCTCTGGATGAGCTCTGGAATGACCTCTGGAGGTGGGGCTAGGCGTGAGACTGTAACGCCAGAACGACGCTGTCCAAGTATGGAGAAATGAGCGTGTTGGCGGCGGGCGAGAAGTTGGCGGCGATCGCCTCCTGAAGATAGCGGTAGGCGGTGGCGCAATGGGTATGGCGCTTGTGAGCCATCAGGATAGTGTCGAGCCAAGACATCATCTGCTCTTTGAAGAACGTCTCGTCGTCGCGCAGCACCGAGAGCGCAATGTAGCGAACCACTTCGGTCATGTCGTACAAACAGCGCTGGCCATGCTGCTGGATTAGCTCTGGGTGCGTCTGCGCCAGCTTTTTGAGCGCCTGGTGAATCATCGGTGTGCTGCGATCGCGCAACTGTTGATAGGCATCTAGCCGAGTTTGGTAGGTTTGCACATAGGCACTCAAGATTTGCAACCCCTGTTGATCCAGGTAGGTGCCGTCAGCGTTTCGCAAACTTTGGTCTAGGGTGTGGCTAAGAGTGAGCATAGGACAAAGACCCTGCAATAGAGACAAGTGCGACAGAGACAAATGGAAGATGCGGATGGCGATCGCCCTGCACCCTCTTAACCGCTGCGGCGCTGAGCAACTTGCCATCCTTAGGATCAGATTGCCCTGTCTGCAAAACAGCCCCCCCACAAAGATGTATTTCTTAATACATCCTGCTCGAGTTCTTTGGGTATGGCTTTAACCCTTCTGGGGGCAGGGAATGTCTCGGAAATCTGGAATCGGGATTCGGTTTACCAATGCGCGTTCTAGAAAGCCGGAGCGCGGTTCGATCGCACCGTATGATGAGGGGTGTAAAGCAATCAACCCCGGTCATCGATGTTCAATCAAAGTACGCCAGAACTAGCGCTGGTGGAATTTGAAGTGCTGACGGTATTGCCAACTGGCGAAGTGGGCGATCGCCGCATAGGTCAAGCTAAGCTCTGGAACGAACCTCTGGCTGCGGGTGTGGCGCTGGAAATGGTGATTTTGTCAGGTGGCACATTCACAATGGGCGCATCTAGGGATGAGGAAGGCTGGCATCCTTCGCAGACACCCCAGCGCTTGGTAGCGCTGCGCCCTTTTTCGCTGGGCAGATATCCGGTGACGCAGGCGCAGTGGCGGGCGGTGGCGGCGCTGCCTGTGGTGGGGCGATCGCTCGACCCAGACCCCGCCCATTTTAAGGGGGACGATCGCCCTGTGGAGCAAGTGTCGTGGCTGGAGGCGGTGGAATTTTGCGATCGCCTCACCGCCCACACGGGCCGCCCCTATCGCTTGCCCAGCGAAGCCGAGTGGGAATATGCCTGTCGCGGCGGCACGGAAACCCCGTTTCACGTCGGCGAAACCCTGACCACCGACCTGGCGAATTATTCCGGCGTGGACTGGGAGTATCAGGGCCGCCTCTGCAACCGGGGCAGCTATGGCAAAGGGCCGCAGGGCGAAGACCGCCGCGAGACGGTTCCTGTGGGCTATTTTGCCCATGCCAATGCCTTTGGGCTGTGCGACCTACACGGCAATGTGCGCGAGTGGTGTCAGGACACTTGGCACGACACCTATGCAGACGCGCCGATGGATGGGGCAGCGTGGGAAACGGGCGGCGACTCGAAACGGCGCATCCTGCGGGGCGGCTCCTGGAACATGGGTCCGCGTAGCTGCCGCTCGGCGTTTCGGTCGCGGGCGGAGGGCGATCGCGGCTTATACGACATCGGTTTTCGGGTCGCCTGTGGCTGGGACGGGTTTTCCTGACGGTTCACCAATCGGGTCAGCCTAAGCCGGATAAGGCTGCCGCAAAAAGCTGAGCAGTTCTCGGTTCACCGTCTGGGGCACTTCCTGCTGAATCCAGTGGCCGCAGTCGGCAATGCGCGTTAGGCGTAGCGGCGCTTTGACCAGCGCATCCAGATTTTCCAAAAGAGACTGGCCCAAGAAATGGTCGTCTTCGCCCCAGAGGACGAGCGTGGGCACGGTGACGGGCAAGGGCGATCGCCCCCATTCGCGCATCAGCCGCCGGGGCGACAGCAGTTGTCGATAATAGCTCATCGCTGCTGTCAGCACGCCCGGTTTCTCTAGCGCCGCCTGATAAATGTCCATATCTTGGCGGCTAAAGGCTCCTTTGCGGACGCAGAGTTCCTGCATAGCCGTGGTCACAAAGTTTCGCAGGTTTTGACGAATCAGCCACTCCGGCAGCCCCGGCACCTGAAACGCCAGCATATACCAGCTTCGCCGCAGTTGGTCGAGGTTGCTCAACAGCTCTTGCACCAGGCGATGGGGATGGGGCGCGTTCAGAATCGCCAGCCGATGCAGCCGCTGAGGGACGGTCTGCGCCAGATGCCAGGCGATCGCCCCGCCCCAGTCGTGGCCAACGATATGCGCTTTTAGGTAGCCCAAATTTTCAATAATGCCCTGGATGTCGGCGCTGAGCGTATCCAGGTCATAGCCTGCGCTGGGCTTGTCGGAGTCGTTGTAGCCGCGCAGATCCGGCACAACGACTTTGAAATGTTTTGCCAGCGCCGGAATCTGGTGTCGCCAGGAATACCAAAACTCCGGAAACCCATGCAGCAAAACCACCAGTTCGCCTTCTCCCTGCGTCACGCAGTGCAGACGGATGCGGTTTGTTTCAATAAAGCAGTGCTGCCAGCCAGCGGTGTCGGGCGATCGCCGAGAAGAAGAATCGAGGGTCATGGAACGCTGTGTAGCGGAGATTACAAAAAGTACAGCTTTTCTTAATTTTACGTCTGAAGGCAGAGAATGGGACGACCGTGAATTTTCCCAGCCCTCCTTTAAGATTGGCAAACTTCTAAAAAGCGTTCCGTTTTGATGGGTTATTGCTACATTGAATAGTCATTACAGCTAGTCATTACAGCATGGCCGCTGGGTAGATTGCCGCTCCAACGCTGCCCAAAGACCGCTCAACGTTCACTCAACATTTGCCGCTTCGCGTTTTACAGTCGTCATTCCGAATTTCGCCATGTCTCAACCCACGTCTGCCCAGTCTCCTGCGCTAGAACCCCTGAGTTCTCAAGAGCTTGCCGATCGAGAATCGAGGGCGATCGCCACGACTCACATTTCCGGCGCATCCAGCGTTGCAGCAGCGGGCGATCGCTCTTCCATCGAGCAATATGCCGACCAGCTCATGGACGACCTGTTTGGCGACTTGGAGGAGGCCCTAGAGCAAGGACGACTCGTTTCGACAGAGCTACCGGAGGAGCTAGCCGCCAGCCGCACCCCCACCCCAATTCGCATAACGGATGTCACTATTCCGCCAGTGCTGGCCACCGTATCTCAGGCACAGCGGCAAACCGGCTCAGCCGACACGCCCGATGCTGGCGTAATCCGCGATCCAAACTTTGTGCCGGAGCTAAACCCAGAACCCGCCCTGATTCCTCAGTTTGAACAGAGTTCTGAGCAAGGATCTGAGCAAGGATTTAAACAAGCATCCGTCGATAGAACGCCAGAGGATGAGTTGGTCGCAGCAGCGCTAATGCCAAGATCCGCTGGCATAAAGCAAAAGTCTCTGGATGGGCTGCTGGCGTTGCTGGTCTGCGGTTCTCTGGCTGCTGCCGTGGCGCTGTGGTATGGAATGCAGGGTCGCTGGCAGCAGGCAAATCTCCCTGGCACGGCTGGCTCGCCTGCTGGATCATCTGAGGTCGCAACCCAGCCCGCCTCTCCCGAAGACCGTGAATTTTTAGACTACATTCAGCGATCGCTCAGGGTGCTGGAACAGCGGTCTGCCCGTCGTCAGACAGACACCCCAGGCGCAGAGGGCAACCTACCCAGCGTGGCGGTGGCGGGCAATCCAGCTGCGACTGGCTCAGCGCCCGCTGACCCGCTGATTGTCCCGGTCTACCGGCCGCCAGCGGACATGGCACTGCCTGGCCGCAGTGGTGGCAGCACTGGTGGCCGCACTGGTGGCAGCACTAGCGGTAATGGCTTCCCCAATCTGCCAGGATTTAACCTGCCAGGGCGATCGCCCGCGGTTTCCACCGTGCCACTGCCCACCGCCGCACCCGCCACCACACCCACCGCTGGCAGCACCGACACCCCCACAGCCCCACCCAACAACATCGCCGCCGTCTCGACCCACACCCTCGTCGGCACCCTGGAACTCAGCGATCCATCCCGCTCTGCTGCCTTGTTTGAAATCAACGGCACAACCCATCGCGTGCAGGTGGGCGAACCCATTGGCGCTAGCGGCTGGACACTCGTTTCTGTCAAGGGCAATGAGGTAATGGTGCGGCGCAATGGCGATGTGCGATCTATCTACACTGGACAGCAGTTCTGATCCCTTGATAGGGTTTGGGTGCGTGCTTTTGCATTTTTCTTCGCGTGTCTTTGCGTATCTTTGCAGCAGTTCGCCACTCGCCCCCTTAGCCGCTCCATAGGAGTGTTCCATGAGCCTTTTTGACGACCTCAGCACGTTTCTAGAAGCCCGCCTGGACGAGTTTCTGCGCGACAACCCGCATCTGGAACTACAAGCCATCGAAGACAACCTGCGAGATCAGGAAGAAGAGGCGAATCGCCTGCTCGGTGATCTGCGGCTCAAAGAAAGTCGGCTCCAGCAGGAAATTTTGAACACGGCGCAGGAGGTGCAACTCTGGCACGCCCGCGTCGAAAAAGCCAAGGAAAAAGGACGCATGGATCTGGCCCAGCCTGCCGAAGAGCATGAGGCCACCCTGTTGCGCCAGGGCAATCATCTCTGGGGACAGATGGAGGCTCTGCGCCAGCGCATTCAGGAAACCATCGACCTCCAGCGGCAAATTCAGCAAAAGCGCAAGGAAGTGTCGGCCCAGGCCGCCCAGGCGCGAGCCACCCGCACCGCAACTTCGGTTGACCAGCAGTGGCAAACCGCTGGCTGGCAAAATTACAACGCCTCAACTGCTGGTTCATCCTCCCCCCAAGACCTGGAAAAAGCCTTTCGCCAATGGGAAATGGACGAAGAAATTGAAGAATTGAAGCGGAACATGGGCAAGGGCTAAACGACTGAAGTTAGAATCCTAAGAAATTAGACTCTTAAACCGTAAAGGAGTGAATATTTAGGCTGAATTCAGGCTGAATCGTTCGTTTTGCAGACTAGACTGGAGCCTAAGTAGCGCCAGGTGCCATGCCAGCCAAGCTTCCTGCTATTCCTGCCAAGTTTCGCCTCCGCACGGCGCTTGTCGTACCCTTTGTGTTGGAAATTGCGGCGGTGGTCGGGCTGGTCGGCTACCTCTCGTTTCTGGCGGCGCAGCGGGCAGTCAATGACCTGGCCTCGCAGCTTCGCGCTGGCCTCTCCACCCAGATCGAGCGGGAGCTAGAAGGATACTTTGCAACTCCGCACGACATCAATCAGCTCAACACAGCAGCGTTTACCCAGGGCAGCTTGGATTTCCAAGATCCGCAAAATATTGCCCAAATGCACCAGCAGGTGAGAATTTCACCCTACATTTTTGGAACCTATTGCGGCACGGAGCAGGGAGAATTTCTGGGTGCAGGGCGATCGGAGGTCGGCAGTAAGGAAATTCGGCTTTGGCTGACGAATGCAACGACGAAAGGTCGTTTTCTTTCCTATGAACTGGATAGTCGAGGAAATCGCCTTGCCTTCCTCACGGAGGATGGAGAGTACGATCCGCGATCGCGCCCTTGGTATCAAGATGCACTCAAGACAAGAGGGGCTGTTTGGAGCGAGATTTATTTAGACTTTGCGACTTTCTTGCCCGTGCTAACAGCGAGCCTTCCGGTGTATAACGAAGCGGGCACTGTTCTGGGGGTCTGTGCAACCGATGTGCAGCTTCCGGTAGAGTTTCGTCAGTTTCTCTCTAGCCTGAAAATTGGCAAAACAGGCAAGGCCTTCGTGCTAGATCGGAAGGGGCAAATTCTCTCTAGCTCGACCACGGAGCCGCTGACCGTTGGCGAAGGAGACGAGACGCTGTTGCTGCAAGCTGTAGACAGCAGCGAGCCACTGATTCGAGAAACGGCGCAGTTTTTGCAGCGAGAGTTTGGTGATTTCAAGGAAATTAAAGTACCGCAGCAGCTTAATTTTGCGGTGCGTGGACAGCGGCAGTTTGTGCAGGTGTTGCCGTTTCAAGATGGCCGCGGGCTGGACTGGCTGATCGTAATCACGGTTCCCGAAGCAGACTTTATGGGCGACATCTATACCACCACCCGAAATGCCATCTGGCTGGCGCTGGGGGCGCTGGGGCTGGCGATCGCCCTAGGCATTCTCACCGCTCGTTGGGTCACCCAACCCATTCAGCGAATTTCGCAGGCTTCCAATGAAATTGCAGAAGGCGCACTCTCTCAGCACATTGCGCCCAGTGCCCTGCTAGAGCTAGATCAGCTAGCCACGTCGTTTAACAGCATGGCCGACCAACTCCAGGCTTCATTCACTACCCTAGAGCAAAAGAATGAGGTATTGCGGATTACTGAAGAAAACTATCGCAGCATTTTTGAAAACGCCCTAGAGGGAATTTTTCAATCTTCACCCACAGGGCAATTTCTCAAGGTGAACCCAGCGATGGCAGCGATTTATGGCTACGACTCTCCAGCAGAAATGGTGAACTCTATAACCAATATTCCAGAGCAAATCTATGTCGATATTCGCGATAGTCGGCGATTTCATCAGCTTATGAAAGCAAACGGACAGGTCAAAGGATTAGAGTATCAGGTCTATCGAAAAGATGACAGTGTTATCTGGATTGAAGAAGATGCGCGGGCCGTTTATGATAGCCAGGGTAGGCTGCTGTATTACGAAGGAATTATTCAAGACATTACGGAGCGTCGCCTGCGGGAAGAGGCGCTGAAGAAACAACTAGAAGAATTGCAAATCGAAATTGACCAAGGCAAACGAATACAAGAAGTGAATTCAATCACTCAGAGCAGCTATTTTCAAGAGATTCAGGAAGAGTTAGCTCAGGTTGATATTGAGGAATTTTGGAAGTAGCAAAAACACGACTGGAAAATGCATAGGGCTTACGCAGTTGGACTATTTCTCGCGGGCTGCGCCCGCGAGAAATAGTCCGAAATCCAAAAAGTTCATCGCAGGTGCGTAAGTCCTGATGCATTCAAAAATATGCAAAAAAATCAGTATTAAGAGCAAAACTCTTGCATGAATGCTGTTTTGAAGGCGTGAATCGTGGCGCGGCAGTACCGCGCTACGATTCACGCAAGAAGTCTAGCGATTAAACAAACAAAACCCCAAGCTAAACGCTATGAATACGCCAGCCCATATCGTTCTCAATTTATTGTGTTTGGGTCGGCGAGATGAGGGGCAACTGATAGCGCCTGTCATCATTGGAGCCATCTTGCCAGATGCACCCATGTTTGTGTTTTATTTCGTAGAGAAAGTGCTGCGAAATACGCCGGAATCAATCATCTGGTCAAAGTCCTATTTTGAGCCGCACTGGCAAAACTTTATTGATCTGTTTAACTCAGTGCCGCTGATCTTAGTGGGGTTGCTCCTGTCTCTATGGGGGCGATCGCCCTTTGGCACGCTACTCTTTAGCAGCATGTTGCTACACATTGCTGGAGATTTGCCCCTACACAATGAGGATGCTCACCGTCATTTTTTCCCCTTTTCTAACTGGCGATTTCATAGCCCCGTATCCTATTGGGACCCGCGCTACTATGGCAACCTGTTCAGCGTAATTGAGATCCTGGCAGTGATTGTTAGCAGCCTGCTGCTGTTTCGCGGCTACGAAACCTGGCTGGGCAAAGGGGCGATCGCCACTACGGGCTTCCTGTATCTGGCCTATTTCGGATATGTCTTTTCTGTGTGGATATAGCGTATTTGGAAGGCGATCGCATAGCAACCAGGAACGCCACACTGAATAAATGTTTGAATGAATGTTTGAATGAATGTTTGAATGAATCTCTTACTCAGCTTTTACTTCATTGATTATCACATCTTCATAGAGCGCAGAAACCGTATCGGTAAAGTCAAGACTTGCGAAATGGAAGGTCTCTGTGTCTGGCGTATAGTATTGCAGCACCCATAGCCCAGACTCATTCCGACGAAAGCACTCGACCCGCCGATGACGTGTGTTGATCAGAACATATTCTTCCAGGCTGTCCAGCAGTTGATAATCTGCAAACTTATCCCCCCGATCAAACGCTTCGGTAGAGTCTGATAACACTTCCACAATCAGCTTAGGAAACTGCTTAAATGTCTCGTTTTGCTGATCACGCGGATCGCAAGTCACCATCACATCGGGATAGTAATAACAATTTCGCGCTTCGATGCGGGCTTTCATATCAGAAATGAAAACTCGGCAACCCGTTCCGCGCACACGCCCCCGCAATAAGGTTGCAAGATTGAGCGCGATCGTCACATGGGCATCGTTTGCACCTGCCATAGCGTAGATTTCGCCATCTCGATACTCGTGCTTAATGCCGCTTTGGGCTTCGAGTTGGAGATAGTCTTCAGGGCTGATGAACTGGGGTGAAGCAATCATAGTATTTGTTCGTATTTGTTCCAGAACGCTAATGATCAAGGATGAAACGGAGCGATCGCCCGTTTTCCTCCGGTCTGGCTTGGTTTGGCATATTTAGCTTTATCCTGGCTGGACTAATGCCTGATGACCAAACTCTACTGTAAACGTAGTGGCACTGTGCTGACTGTCAACGTAGATCGTTGCGCCCAATCGCTCCACCAATTTCTTGACCAATGCCAGACCCAGCCCCGTGCCGCCCTGATGCCAAACGTCATGGTCGGGAATCCGGTGAAACTTTTCAAAGATGCGATCGCGCTCTGCGGCGGGAATTTCTACGCCCGTATTGCGAACGCACATCCGCAGTCCGCCAGACGCAAGCTCTACAGAAAGGATAATGCATTCTCCAGCAGGGGTGTATTTACAGGCATTGTTTAGCAATTCACCGAGGATTCGCTCCAAATACGACAAATCGCTAGCTAAAGAGGGAACCGGGTCAGGAATCTGAATTTCCAGTCGTTGTTGCTGATTTCTGGCTCGCTCGACGTAGGGTTCCGCAATGTAAGGAATAAAAAACTGAAGCGGGATTGTGCTGATATTGAGCGGGTCAGTGCCTGCTTCTAGGCGGGCCATCTCTAGCAAATTGTTAATTAGCCGAATTTCGCGCTGGCTCTCGTCTTGCAGCACTCGAAAATAGCGCGTCACAGGTCCCGCCTCATCTGCGAATACACCCAGGGGTTCTAGGTTCACCTCCAGTAGTTGGATTGCCATGAGAATGTTGGACATGGGCGATCGCATTTCGTGAGACACCGTATTCAGCAGATCGTCCTTGAGCTGATTTAGCTCTTCCATTTCGTGCAGTCGAGTCTGGGCGGCCTGGTAGAGGCGAGACTGGCGGAGGGCGATCGCACAGTGATTGGCCACCTGCTGCACCAGTCGATCTTCCACCTCACTAAAGGTTTGCTCCGCCGGGCGAAACAACCACAAATCACCCAGAATGCCCTGATCGTCATAGATCGGACGCGCCAAAATTGCCCAATTTCCGGCCCCATATCGAGGACACGCAGGCAACCGACAGCAAAACGGGCCAGAGTTTCCCTGCAAGATCGCCGCATACATCGCCGCAGACTCAGGCGTGAGCGCCTCTATTCTAGGATTGGGGGCAGATCCGTCTTGATGGTATTCATAATCAATCGCTACCTGCGTTTGCGTTGCGTTGTAAATTCCAGCATTGCAGCCCACCAGGGCCAGCCCGATGCCCAACTCCTGCACTGCCGTTCGTAGAATCTGTGCCTCATCCAGGCTGTCGCGCACCCGATCCGTAATCCGCTTAATCAGCGCCTCAAACTCTAGCGCCTGTTCCAACTGAGTCATGCGCTGCTGCACCAGGTCTTCTAGCCGAGCGTTCAGAGCTTCTAGCTCCGCTTGCTTTTGCTCCAGCGCAGCCTGGGTTTGTTCCAGAGCAGCGTTGGCTTGAAGCTGGGCCTGCATCGCGGTTTCTGCACCACGGCGAGCTTGCAGCAATGCCTCTTCATATTCACTCCGATGATGGATCGGAATCAGAATGCACTCATTCAGCACGGCTCCCTCGCGCTGGTGGCGGGTCGCATTGACCAGCATTGGCAGGCTTTCCCCCGTCCGAGAACGTACCGGGAGATAGATTTCCTCCACCTTGCCTTGCAGCTTGAGCAGCGGAAAAAAATGAGTCTGATAAAAAATGCGGCTGGCAGTTGGCAATAAGGCTTCTAAGCGCTGCCCTTTTACCTCGTCTAGACCGCATTGCAGCAGTTCTAGCAGGGTGGCATTGGTGAGGGTGATAGTGCCGTCGTCTGTGAATGCCAAGAACCCACAGGGCGCAGTATTCAGCAGATCGCCTGGATAGCAGGCACACTGCCTGATATGCGGTTCATCGGGCCGCGGTTCACTGTGTGGATCGGGTTCATTGTGCGGCTCGGATGACATGAGCGGCGGAGAGATAATCTTGGATGAGCTGGATTGTTTCGTCGGGATGGCTCATGTGGGGACAGTGGCCTGTTGCCTGCATGAGCTTGAGGGTGCTGTGGGGCAGATGGCGATGGAGATAGTGGCCGACTTCCGCAGGGGCGATTGCATCTTCAGCACACTGCAAGATCAGCGAGGGCACGGTCGCTTCAGCCAGAATGCCCCGATAGTCTGATAAAAACGTCGCCTCGGCAAAGCGCCGCGCAATCACTGGGTCGGTTGAGCAAAAGCTCTCTTCCAGTTCTTGTGAGAGTGCCGGATATTCTTCATTCTTCATAATAACGGGAGCCAAAAAGTTAGCCCATCCGAGATAATTCCTATCCATCAAATCCAGCAGTCCCAAAATATCGTCTCGCTCAAAGCCACCATGATATTCCGGCGGATCGTTGAGATAGCAAGGCGATGGCCCCACCAGAATCAGCCGCTCAAACCGCTGGGGAGCTTGAATCGCCGCCAGCAGCCCAATCATACTGCTGACCGAATGCCCCACAAACAAGACGTTTTGCAGATCCAGCGCCTCGCAAATCTCCAGCACGTCTTGGGCATAACCTTCCAAACGGCCATAGCGTTCTGGATTGTAGGCTTGCAAATCTGACTTTCCCGACCCCACATAGTCAAATAGCACAACCTGATAGTCCGCCGCAAAAGCAGGCGTAATTAGCCGCCACATATTCTGGTCGCAGCCAAAACCGTGGGCAAACAGCATCGGCTGGCTGCCCTGTCCAAAAACCTTGACATTGTTACGAATGAGAATTGATTGGGAATCTTGAGGAGCAATCAGAGAGGATGGCGGTGAGTTTGGCAATGGTCGGTCTGTCATTGTTGTTGGAGATTGTGTTGTTAGAGATTGTTAAAGGTTGTTAAAGATTTTTGTGTTGGTGTTGTATCGGAACTTATTGGAATTTATCGAGGCTTATTAGCATTTATTTGGATTTTTGGGAGGACTGATTAAGTTGGAAGGCACAGAGAAACCATCCCGTAGAGTACCGCTGTAACGCACCACTCAGCAAGGCTTTGATGCGCCAGGTTGACATTAATATTTCCAGATGAATGTTTCCAGATGAATATTTCCAGATGAATATTTCCAGATGAATATTTCCAGATGAACATTTCCAGATGAATATTTCCAGATGAATATTTCCAGATGAATATTTCCAGATGAATTATGTCCACCTGGTTAGAATGGGTGGTTGGTTATCGACTGATGCTTTAAAGTCCTTTAAAGGTCGATTTTCGTAAGCTTAGCAGGATGGTCTGTATCTATATCAAGCTTTGAGGATCAAGCTTTGAGGTATAGAGATTTTGAAGTCTGTTGCAATCTCTTTGGAAAACCTGGAGGCATTCATCCTTCTCCCTCATGTCCCCTATATCCTCCCCTGTATCCATAGACCTCAAGCAAGCGCAAATTCGAGATTTTGTGAGTAGCGGATTATCTTAACGGATGCCTAGATAAGGTACTTATGCGTTATACTTCCGATTCCCCCAATTACTCAACTCTCTGGGTTCCGGCTTCTCCGTCTGGTCTGGGGGCGATCGCCCTCCCTCAGGCAACGCCCCAACAGCAGGCCCTCTACGACCGACTGCAAGCCTTTTCGCTCGACCAGCCCGGTGCGGCGCTTTCCTTTAGCCAGCGCCTTGCTCGCGACAATTGCTGGTCTCTGGACTATGCCCAGCGGGTGATTGAGGAATACAAAAAGTTTGCGTTTCTAGCAGTCTGCGCGGGGCATCCCGTGACCCCCTCAGACCAAGTAGACCAGGCGTGGCATCAACACCTCACCTACAGCCGCTCCTACTGGGAGGTGTTTTGTCCCCAGGTGTTGCAAACGCCGCTGCACCACGAGCCGACCCAGGGCGGACAGACAGAACATCACAAATTTAATGACTGGTATCGCAAAACCTTGCAGAGCTACGAAGCCTGGTTTGGGGAAGCGCCACCCGCAGACATCTGGCCCGAGCCAAGCCTGCGATTTGGGCGAGATTTGCAATTCCGCCGGATCAATATGCAGCAGCATTGGGTGTTGCCTCGACCAGACTTGGTGGGTCAGTGGAGGGCGTTCTGGGAGGCTATCCGGCTATCTCCCGCCAGCCTGGGCGGGCTGGTGGTGCTGGCGTTTGGTGTGACAAGCTGCACGGCGATCGCCCCCTTTCCCAACCCGCTGGATCTTCGCGGGCCAGAGTTTTTGCAGTTCTATCTCTTCGCGCTCAGCAGCACACTGCTGGTGGCATGGGCGCTGCGCCAGTGGCTCCGACAAACCGGCAACCGGACGGGAACATCGCTGCCAAAGCTCGATCCTTACGAAGTCGCCTATCTGGTCAATGGGGCTAATCAGGTCATTGATACGGCGATTGTCAACCTGGCGCGATCGCAGCCCCCTGCCATCGAGGTTCAGGAAAAGTTCTTGGTGCCGCTGGTTGCGCCAGAGTCGGTGCAGCACCCGCTAGAGCGGGCGATTCTGGAAAGCATGAATGGATCAAAAGCCACCGTGGACAGCATCCGTCGGCATACCGTTGCTGTGCGAGCAGTTGAAGCTTTGCGATTGCGCCTCCAGACACTTGGCCTGGCCCTGTCGCCAGCCCAAGCCGCCAAAGCGCGGCTCTATCCTACACTACTGCTGCTGCTGCCGCTGCTGCTGGGCGTTGCCAAAGTGCTGGTCGGCCTTTCGCGGGGGCGGCCCGTCGGGTTTCTAATGATGCTGATCTTTGTGTGGCTGGTGATCATTGCCCTATTCCAACTGCCGCCCCTATGCAGTCGATATGGCGATCGCACCTTAAAGCAGATCCGAGCCGATCACCCATACACAACAAAATCTCACACCAACGACCCCAGCGCCCTGCAACCAACCGAATTGGCATTTCTCGTGGCCCTATTCGGAACAACCGCACTGCGGGGCAGTGATTTCGCCAGTTTGCGGGCTGCGTTCTTCCCCATTTCCAGTACAGGGAGCGACAGCAGCGGCGATAGCGGAGGCGGCGACGGTGGCTGCGGCGGCTGCGGCGGCTGCGGCGGCTGCGGCGGCTGCGGCGGCTAGAAAGGAGAAAAGGGAAGAGAAAAAAGGAATAGAGAAGAACGAAAAAGGAAGAGAGAAAAGGGAAGAACCGTTCTTCGTTCTTCGTTCTTCGTTCTTCGTTCTTCGTTCTTCCCTCTTCTTACATCCGCTCCAAAACTTGAATCCCCAACAGCGACAGCCCTAGTCGAATGGTGCGGGCCGTCAGGTCGGCCAGGATCAGGCGCGAGGTGCGCTGGGGTTCTTCGGCTTGCAAAATCGGGCAACGGTCGTAGAACTGGTTGAAGGTTTTACTGAGGTCGAAGAGGTATTCACATAGGCGATTGGGCAGCAGGTCGGCTTCCACCGCGCTTAGCACCTCGTCAAATTGCAGCAGCGATTTCGCCAGGGCAAACTCGGCCTCATCTTGCAACACGATAGGGCTGTCTGCCCCCAATGCCTCGAAGTCTACTCCCCCCTTGCGGCTGATGCCCTGCACCCGCACATAGGCATAGAGCATATAGGGCGCGGTGTTGCCTTGCAGCGCCAGCATTTTGTCGTAGCTGAAGATATAGCTGCTAGTGCGGTTTTGGCTGAGGTCGGCGTATTTGATTGCGCCAATGCCGACAACCTGGCCCACGTTGGCGATGAAGTCTTCGGTTTCCGTGCGGTTTTCGTCCTTTAGGCGAGCCTCCAGGTCGGCCCGGGCGCGGGCGATCGCCTCCTCCAACAAGTCCACCAGTCGCGCCGCCTCGCCGGATCGACTCTTCAGCTTCTTGCCATCTTCACCCAAAATATTGCCCAGCGGCGTATGCACAAACTCCGTCTCATCGGTAATCCAGCCCGCCCGCTTACCCACCTGAAAGATCTGGGTAAAGTGGTTGGTTTGCTCTGCGCCGACGGGATAGATCACCCGCTGCACTTTGTCCTCCGTCACGCGATAACGGATTGCCGCCAGATCCGTTGTGGCGTAGTTATAGCCGCCATCTGACTTTTGCACAATCAGCGGCAGTGGCTTGCCCTCTTTGTTGGTAAAGCCCTCTAGAAACACGCACTTTGCGCCCTGGTCTTCCACCAGCAACCCCAGCCGATCCAGTTCTGCAATCACATCGGGCAAAAACGGATTGTAAAACGACTCGCCCCGTTCCTGAATGTTGGGCGACAGGCCCATCAGGTCAAAAATCTTACGATTAGTGCGGTTTGACAAATCGCAGACGATTTTCCAGGCCTGAATCGTCTCTGGATCACCTGCCTGGAGTTGCACCACTGCCAGCCGCGCCGCCTCTTGGAAAGCTGCATCTTCATCAAACCGCTTTTTGGCAGCGCGATAAAAGGTCGCCAGGTCGCCCAAATCCAGTTCACCGCCCGCCAGCGCGTCGGGGTAGGCTTCGCGCAAGTAGGCGATCAGCATCCCAAACGGCGTGCCCCAATCGCCAATGTGACTTAGCCGCAGCACGTCGTGGCCGAGGAATTCCAGAATCCTCGCCAGAGCATCGCCAATCACGCAGGGTCGCAGATGGCCGACATGCATTTCCTTGGCGATGTTGGGGCTGGGATAATCGACGATCACCCGCTTCGGGTTTGGCACAGGCGCAACGCCGAGGCGTGGGTCTGCCTGAATAGCCTTAAGTTGTGCTTCTAGATACGCCGTCTTCAGCCGCAGGTTGATGAAGCCCGGCCCAGCTACTTCCGGGGGGTCGCACAGGTCGGATACGTCCAGATGGTCGAGAAGCTGGGTGGCGATCGCCCTCGGAGCCAGGCCCAGTCGCTTGGCCAGCCCCATCGCGCCATTCGCCTGATAGTCGCCAAACTTGGGATTGCTGGCGGGCACCAGCACCGGGTCAGCATCGCCCAACTCTGGCCCAAAGGCCGCCACCAGAGCAGTTTGCAGGCGTTCTTTTAACAGCGCAAGGGTCGAATTCATAGCGTTTTTGGCAAGCAGATTAGCCGAGTGGCAACCATAGAATAGAAAAGTTCAGGCGAAGCAGTTGATTCAAATTCTAAAAACGCGCTTCGTCCCTAGAGATTATAAACGTCAACTCTCCTCACCCATCCTGACATTCCCATACTTTTCACGCCCATGACGCAAACCCAGCACGATTCGCAAAGCAATCCCTACGGGAATCGCCCCAGCGCCCCCATCGCCACCAAACTACCGCCTCTGGAAACGGGCGACCACCTTTCGCGGGCCGAGTTTGAGCGGCGCTATGAAGCAATGCCCCATCTCAAAAAAGCTGAACTCATCGAAGGAGTCGTCTACGTGCCTGCTGCCCTCCGTTTCCGAAGCCACGGCAAGCCCCATGCCCAAATGATGCTGTGGCTCTCTACTTACTGGCTGGCGACACCCGCTGTAGAAGTCGCCGATGCCCCAACGGTGCGGCTCGATCTGGACAACGAACCCCAGCCCGATATTGTGCTGCTGATTGACCCCGCAGCAGGCGGGCAGTCCCGCATTAGCAAAGACGACTACATCGAGGGCGCACCGGAATTGATCGTGGAAATTGCTGCCAGCAGCGCCTCCATCGACCTCCACACCAAAAAGCAGGTCTATCGCCGCAACGGTGTGCAGGAATACCTTGTGTGGCAAAGTTTGGAAAACAAACTGGACTGGTTTTGGCTGAATGAAGGCGAGTATGGGGCGCTGTCGCCCGATGCCGATGGCATGATTCGCAGCCGCATTTTTCCTGGTCTTTGGCTGGATGTGGCGGCGCTGTGTGCCGAAAACATGGCGCAGGTGATGCAGGGATTGCAAGCGGGCATCCAGTCGCCGACTCATGCAGAATTTGTGAAGCAGTTGGCGACGCGGCGCGGTGGAAACCCTTAGGGAACCACGATGACGGGCGTGCCAATCTGCACCATTTCAAACAGGGTTATCACGTCGTCGTTATACATGCGGATGCAGCCGTGGGAGGCGGCGCGTCCTACGGTTTCCTCATTCGGCGTGCCGTGAAAGCCGATGGTGTTTTTGCCATCTGTCCAGAAGCCGATCCAGCGCACGCCCAGCGGGTTGCCATTTCCCGGCGGCACGATTTCGCCTGTAAACGGATGCTGCCAAGTGGGATGCTCCACCATGCTGATTACCTCGTAGCGGCCCGTTGGCGTTTCCCAGCCCGCCCGCCCCACGGCAATGCGAAAGCTGGTTTTCACCCGCTCGTCTTGATACACATACACGCGGCGATCGCTCAGGTTGACGACCAGCGACACGGGCGATCGCACCTCCGGCTCTGGCACAAACGGCTCAGCAGCCCCTAGCCCTGGCACATCCGGCCAGTTGACCGCAGGCGCAATGGGAACACCAGTGGGCGGCGGTGAAACAGGCACGGCCACTGGCTCAGTCCGCAGTGATCCCCACTCGACCAAGCTTGCGGGATTGGCGATCGCCGGACGCAGCCCCACCAAACCGACCGCCACCGGAGAAAGCACTGCTCCAGCCACCCACCGCATCGCCAAACGCCCCACACCACGCACCAGCACCAGCGCCTCCCACACTCAAACGCGAAGCCTCAAACGCAAAGCCTCAAAAGCTGAGCCTCAAAAGCTGAGCCTCAAACGCAAAGCCTCAAACGCTGAGCCTAGTATAGCCCAGGGGTTGGAGGTGAGACGGGCTGGAGCAGGAGCCACCCACCCCAACCCTCTAGCCCCCCATCACCCCACGACAGGTGCTTTCGCCAGAAACGTCTCCAGTTCCGTCAGCGCTTCTGCATCCACTTTGGTCTGCATCGGACAGAACTTTGGCCCACACATCGAACAAAACTCGGCAGTTTTGTAGATATCAGCAGGCAGGGTTTCGTCGTGATACTCACGGGCGCGGTCTGGATCGAGCGAAAGTTCAAACTGACGGTTCCAGTCAAAGTGATAGCGGGCGCGAGATAGCTCATCGTCGCGATCGCGGGCATGGGGACGATGGCGGGCGATATCCGCAGCGTGGGCTGCGATTTTATAGGCAATCAGTCCATTTCGCACGTCTTCGGCATTGGGCAAGCCCAAATGCTCCTTCGGTGTGACGTAGCAGAGCATGGCTGTGCCGTGCCATCCGGCGATCGCCGCCCCAATCGCAGAGGTGATGTGGTCGTATCCTGGCGCAATATCTGTCACGAGCGGCCCCAATACGTAAAACGGTGCTTCGGAGCATTCCTCCATCTGCTTTTTGACGTTAAATTCGATTTGATCCATCGGGACATGACCCGGGCCTTCTACCATCACCTGCACATCCGCTTCCCAGGCCTGGCGCGTAAGTTGACCGAGCGTTTTCAATTCCGCAAGCTGGGCCGCGTCGGATGCATCATGCAGACAACCAGGACGCAGCGAGTCGCCCAGGCTAAAGGACACATCGTACTTTTTGAAAATCTCGATGATGTCGCGGAAGTGAGTGTAGAGCGGGTTTTGCTGGTGATGCGCCAGCATCCAGCGGGCGATGATGCCGCCGCCGCGAGAGACGATACCTGTGAGGCGATCGCGCACCAAGGGCAAATGCTCAATCAAAATTCCCGCATGAATCGTCATGTAATCCACCCCCTGCTGCGCGTGCTTTTCAATGACGTGCAAAAAGTCGTCGGGGGTCAGCTTTTCAATATTGCCGTGGACGCTTTCCAATGCTTGATAAATGGGCACTGTGCCGATGGGAACAGGCGATGCGGCAATGATGGCCGAGCGAATCGCGTCTAAATCGCCGCCTGTAGACAAGTCCATCACCGTATCTGCACCATATTTCACCGCCAGCTTCAGCTTGTCCACTTCCTCTTGCAGGCTCGAAGAATTGGGCGACGCACCGATATTTGCATTTACCTTGCAGCGCGTAGCAATG
The DNA here is from genome assembly GCA_046719575.1 of Cyanobacteriota bacterium. GTDB lineage: Bacteria > Cyanobacteriota > Cyanobacteriia > Elainellales > Elainellaceae > Thermoleptolyngbya. The sequence goes on along the minus strand of JBDNCP010000026.1, from coordinate 974 downwards.
CCAATACCCATCGGCTCCAGGTTCACATGATTGATATTGGCAGGGATAATCAGCCGTCCCCGCGCCACTTCCGAGCGGATGAGTTCCACGGGCAACTGCTCCCGCTCGGCCACAAACTGCATTTCTTCCGTCACAACGCCCTGCCGAGCAAAGTGCATTTGAGACACGTTGCTCTGTCCGCGCCGCTTAGCGACCCAGGATGCTCTCATATTTAGGTCCTCAGATAAACAGCTTCCCTCCGCTGGTGCTAACCAGTCTCAGGTTCTCAGGGTGTAATCTCAGCCTGAAGTGTTCAGGCACCCCTAGCTGCGTTTGTTATACCATTCCTGGCAGCAGAATCCAAGAAGCCAATTGTAAAACAGGAGAATTCTTCGCAAAACTCTTGATTCCTGCCGCAGATCTGTTATCAATGATTGCCGCTGCCTAAACTGACGGCATTGTCTGTCTATCTGGGTTGACCAGGAAAGGAGGCGATCGCCACACCTGCCAGCATTGACGCAGAAGCCGGAAATCCAACTAAACGGCTTTGCCAGAATCCAGAGCGGTCTGAGCGTCTCAGACTGCCGCCAGAGTTAGGCGGGCGATGCGCTCACTAACTTTTGGAGACGCTGCCCCTAGACTGCCGTCTCTAACTGAGAACCGTCTCATCTAAAGCTGAGGAAAGGCGAGAAAACCCTGAGAACGTCCTGAAAAGTCCAGCATCCACTCACTTCGTTAGATTTTTGGACTGCAAGCCGGGTCAAGCGCTGAATTCATTTAATTAGGGCTTACGCAGTTGGACTATTTCTCGCGGGCTGCACCCGCGAGAAATAGTCCGAAATCCAAAAAATTCATCGCAGGTGCGTAAGTCCTGTTAATTTGACAGGCTGTCTTTTGACAATGCGGCTGGACTTCGAGACGATGAGTTTCCTGAAGGTTGATATCTGGAGAACACAGCAATGAAACGGATTTTGCAGGCGCTTTCGATTGTGCTG
>JBDNCP010000259.1:0-4650 GCA_046719575.1 Cyanobacteriota bacterium | reverse complement strand
GCCTGTACCGCGCCACGATTCACGCCCTCAAAACAGCATTTATGTAAGAGGTTTAGCCCCGCCTACGCGGGTTTTGGGTCAAGGTCGAGAGTCGGCGAAGGCCGACTTCGTTGATGGAGCAGCGGTTTCAACCGCCTAGTGCCTTAAACACATTGACGGCGGGAGCCTGGACTCGATGCCAGACTTTCCCGCCGCAGATAGGGATTTGCGTTTAGATGAACGGTTTAGATGAACACTTCAGCTAGGGCTATATCAGCGCTGCGACACACGATTTGCAGCGGGCAAGTCCTGTGTGTCGAGAATGGAGATAAAGAACTCGCCGCGATCGCCCGGTTCTGCTCCGCCCACGATTAGCCGATACCAGCCATCGGCGGGCAGTTCAAACCGCACGCTGCCCTGCCGCTCTGCCTTGCCTTCTACCACGCGATCGCCATTGGGGTCGCGCACAATCAGATACGGATTAAACGCTGAGTTGACAATCAGCGCTACCGTTTGCCCAGACCGCCCCTGAAAGTTATAGGCGCGACACAGCGAGCCGTCGTCAAAGCAGGGCGCAGTGCTGGCATCCAGCATTCCCTGCTCCACCAAAATCGGCTGCGAAATTTGCAGGTCATACTGCCCCGACTGGCTTTCGCCACCCGCGATCGCCAGTACGGTGTATTGCCCGCTTTGGGTCAGCTTTTGCACCACTAGCGCATCTCGATTGGCTCCATTACTGCGGTCAAGGGCGATCGCCCGTCCACTGGGCCCGACCAGCACCAGCCGCGCTCCCGCCTGACGACTGGACATTCTCAGCATCACCGCCTGCCCTGCTTCTGCCTCAAAGGTGTAGAGATCCGTAGGGCTGCCGTCGGCACAAAAGCGGCTGTCGCTGGGCTGCAAGTTGCCCTGCACCGTGCTGCGGGTCAGCGAGAAGGACTGGCTGAGGGGCTGATTCGACGACGCGACGGCGGGAATCACATACTGCCCAATGGGAAACCTTAGCCCCTGCCGATAGGCTTCCACAAACAGCCGCACCTGCTCCACCGACACCGCATAATTCACGTTTTGGGCGTTGCGAGCGCCCGACTTGGTGATGCCCACGATCCGAGACTGGCTATCAATCACCGGCCCGCCAGAGTTACCCGGATTCACAGGCGCATTAAACACCACCACGCCCTGAGGACTGTGGATATTATTCACCGTGCCCTCCACGATAGAGGGAGAGTCTGGGGTGCTGCCGACGGGAAAGCCCAAGGCCCAAACATCCTGCGTTTTTTCGATGGAACTGGCATCGGCAAAGCGCAGCGTGGGCAGGTTGCGCTGGTTGGGCAGTTGCAGCAGCGCCAGATCCAGGCAGTCCGCATCGCCCATTGCCACGACTTCTGCGGTCATCTGGCGACCCTGCACGGTCACGATCACCTCCCGCGCTCCCGCGACGACGTGGGCGTTGGTGACGATTAATCCGCTGGGATCAATGATCACGCCGCTGCCTGTGCTGCTGCCATTGCGACCGTTGATGCGGAGGTGAACCACGGCGGCTTCGGCATCCTGGATATTGCCGCGCGATTGGGCGGCGGCCGATTGGGTGAGGGCGGTTCCGGGGGTGGTCAGGGTAAATTCGCTAACGAGCGTGGTGGCGATCGCCGTTTGCAGCAGCAGCAAGCTAGAGGCAGCCAGACGAGCCAAACGAGCGGGTTGGAATTGTGTGTAGGAGCGTACCATAGAGCATGACCTCCGCAGGGGTGTTAGGTAGTTCAGTGCAATGGTCGGAGCGTGATGAGAGAGCGATCGCAGCAATAATCGCAGATATGATCACAAACATGATCGCAGCCATGATCACAAACATGATTGCAGCTATGTATGATATCGTGCGGGTTTATGAGCCAGTCAGTGAGATTTTGTATGCGAATTTTGTATGTGAATTCATTGCAGTTTCTATTCCTAGTCTGATTCCGATTGGAGGACTGAGAAGAGAAACTTCAGTGATATGAACTTCAGCAATATGTTAGAGTGCTTTTTGGATTGCCAGTTTGGTTCCAAAAAGATGTATTTCTGCGGTCAGTGAGCTTATTCAATTGCAGCTCCGAGTGGTTGCGGCTGGGGTGTAGGGGACTGCTTGAAGCTGTTGTCAGTACAATAGGGCGATCGCCCCATCTGTGACACTCCCCTTTCCCGCAAGTTTTATTGCGCTCACGGGAAAAGTAAATTGCATAAAGGTGCAAGGTCGGCGACGAGGATGGCGGGCGTTCCCGACCTCTGGTATCTGTCTCCGGCACTCTATGACCGGGCAAGCTGGGCCCGCAGCCGCGCCACCAGGCGGATCAGGTGTGTACGCGGGTTGAGGTAGCGCCGTAGCAGGCTGGAAATGTCGGGATGGTCGGGCGATCGCCACACCTCAAGCACCGCTAAGCTGCCGTCCAAAAACTGCTGCCGACAGCGGCTCCGCTGAATTTTGCCGCTGGAGGTGCGGGGCAGACCGCCGGGTTTCACTAGGGCGATCGCCCCCACGTCTACGAAATGCTCCCGAAACGCCACCCAGCGCACCGTTTCCACCACATCGGGCAAAAATAATCGCTGGCGGGCGCTGCGTTCCACTTCCTGGGCAATGATCAGCCGCTCTTCGCCCCCCGTATCGCTCCCCGCGTCGCCCCCTGTGTCGCCACAAATCGGCGCAGCAAACACCGCGCAGCCGCCGGGACGAAACGCCGGATAGCACGATTCCACCGTTTGCTCGATCTGCTGCGGATAGTGGTTGAAGCCCCAAAGCACTAGCACATCGTGCAGTCGCCCAGTGATGAACAGTTCCCCATCCTGCAAAAAGCCCAGGTCGCCTGTCCGCAAAAAGCCGCCCTCGCCCGTCGCCAGCGTTGCCCCAAAGGGATTTTCTAGCTCCGGCGGATGTTGCCAATAGCCCTTGCCCACGCCGCCGCCCGCCACCCAGATTTCGCCAATTTCCCCTTCGGCACAGGGCTGGCGCGTGTCCAGGTTGACGATTTTGACCCGCGTGTCGAGCCAGGGAAAGCCGCAACTGATTAGCGTCTGCGTCCGCCGTGCGCTGCTAGGGGCAATTCCAGAACGGTTTTTTTCGCAGATGACTACCCGGTTTTGCTCCAGACTTTGGGTTTCCACTTGCAGCGTTTTGGGTGGCAACCGCTTGTCTCCGCCCGTGATGAACAGCGTCGCCTCAGCCATGCCATAGCATGGGTAAAAGGCCGCTGGGCGAAATCCACAGGGGCGAAATTTTTCGGCAAACTGGTCGAGCGTGCCTTGCCGCACGGGTTCTGCGCCGCAAAAGGCCAGATCCCAGGTGCTGAGGTCGAGGCGATCGCGCTGTTCGTTGGTAACGTACCGACACAGCAGATCATAGGCAAAATTGGGGCCGCCGCTGGTGGTCGCACCGTAGCGGGCGATCGCCTCCAGCCAGCGCACGGGCTTTTGCACAAAGGCGATCGGCGACATCAGCACACACATCGACCCGGCATAGAGCGAATACAAAATATTGCCGATCAGCCCCATATCGTGAAACAGCGGCAGCCAGCCTACCCCGACCGAGGCTTCGGTATGCTGAAACGCCGCCTGGAGCATTTTCTGGTTTTCCCAGAGGCAGCCGTGCGTCACCATGACACCTTTGGGCTTGCCCGTGGAACCGGAGGTATATTGCAAAAAGGCGAGAGAGTCGGGCGACAGGTCGGGCATCACCCATGCCCCAGCCGACCCGCGACAGTCTTCATGAGCCAGCCATCGCAAAGCGTTTTCTGGCGGCAACTCCGGAGCAAGCTGTCGCTGGAGCTTGGGCAAGCGCGATCGCATCGTTAGTACGCCCGCCGACCCCGACCCCGCCAGCCGCGAAGCCACATCGTCCACGCCCTGCTGGTTGCGCGGCGGATGGCAGGGCACAGGCACCATTTGCGCTGCCAAACAGCCGAGAAACGCCACAACGAATTCCAGCGCCGCTTCGTAGGGGTAGACCAGCGTCAGGCGATCGCCCAGGGCAAACTGCTGCTGGAGCCAAGCCGCCATCTCGGTCATCTGTCGATGCAAATCTACAAAGGTGAGGTGGCCCGCCTCAGTTTCGCCATCTTTCAAAAAGATGAATGCCCTGCGGTCTGGATGAACGTGCGATCGCCACTCCAGCAACTCGACCAAGTTAGACGGTTGCTGTTTCAAACTGGAAAAGTTGTTCATCGTTGAACCGAGCCGCACAGGACACCTTCTGAAGATTAATCTGACTCCGCTAGATACTCAAGTTCTCCTGGCAGACCTGATAAAATTTAAAGCTGGAATGCAAGACAATATAAGACAAAGCTAAGACAAAGCATTGAAAAGCAGCCCAGTATCCCCCAAGTATCCCTATGTCGAGAGCCTCTAGCCTTTCTTCATAAAGTGAAGGCACAGTGAGGGGTTGACAACCCCAAATGCACGAGGGTTTCAGACCCCCCTCCCTCCCCACTTGCTTCAAAAGTGCTGGAGTCGAATTTTTACCCATCGAGACCCCATCGAGACAAAGTCTTACGGAAACCGTTTACCCAATGATCACCTCTTTCAAACGCCGCTCATTCTTGCTGGGCACCTTAGCCGTGCTTTTGGTGAATGCCTGTGCGGGTAGCCCGACTGCCCAGAACCCAGAGCCAGGAACATCTCCCGAGACTGCCGCGCCCTTGGTGGTTG
>JBDNCP010000258.1:0-4706 GCA_046719575.1 Cyanobacteriota bacterium | reverse complement strand
GAAGAGGGAAGAACGAAGAGGGAAGAACGAAGAGGGAAGAACGAAGAGGGAAGAACGAAGAGGGAAGAACGAAGAGGGAAGAACGAAGAGGGAAGAACGAAGAGGGAAGAACGAAGAGGGAAGAACGAAGAGGGAAGAGGGGTTTTTCGTTCTTCATTCTTCGTTCTTCATTTTTCCTTTTTTGCTCTAGGTAGGGGTCTAGAGACATTTTACGGAGATACATGCGTTCTAGCACACTTCTCTCAAAACCCTAATCCGTAGATTTAGAAAACCAGCGGGCGATCGCTCCGAATCGTAGGGAAATCACGGATTCTGCTGTTCCATCCAGCATGTAGTCTGGATTTAGCCATTGTAGTTTTATCAGCCCGTGGGTGTATGAATTATCCTCAGCCGCTTTCAAATCCAAGCTAAATCCTGAACCGTCCTGAACTCAAGCTAGACTCTCTTTTGTCCCTAACTCGCTAACGTCAATCGTTAATCTAGAGTGGGCATCTTGAATCGGCAGCGTGACTCGTTCCCTCCCAGATACCGACAACCGCTGAATTAATTGTTCTTATTCCGTCTAAAATTTCTCTGATTTTCTAAATTTTTCCTGAATGGGTGATTGGCTCAATTGCAAGACTGGTTCTCTCGGCAGTTGTCCGTTTTATCCATTAGTTTTATCCATTAATTGGATGAATTTTGGGAACGCAACAGTCCTAGTGGATTCATTAGCCTAATGGGTTCACTAGGCTTGAAGCATCACACAACTCAAGTTACATAGTTCGTCAAAATTAGTTCATTAAATTACAGATTGCCGGAAGATCGCCGAAATTGGGTCGAAGTTAGATGGTCAAAAAAGTTAGATGGTCAAAATAGGTTGTCAGGTGTATGGGGTTATGAACCAATCAAAAGACTGATGAACCTGAATCAGGGTCACCTTATCTTGATCGATTAAACTCCGGTATTTCATTCGGGCTGCATTTCTGCACGATAATTTTTCAAAAGGTGGCTGAATTGACGATGGCGAAGCGCTTTCTGCTATCCCAACATAACGATGCTCCCACCCCAGCATCCTTAGAGTCAGCTTTTCCCTGCGGTTCGCAGAGTGATCCCTGTGGGAATCGCCCAGACGCAGAACCAGACTGGTTCCAGATTGTGGTGGATAGCGCCTCCCCCGAAGCAGCGCTCGGTCAATTACTGACTGTGTTGGCCCAACGGCTCGGTGCAGATGCCTGTGGGCTGGGGGTGATAAGCCGCAGTCAAGGCCTGACGCAAGCCTGCTATTGGCAAGCGGGTCAAGTCTCTGCGCTGTCTTGTTCGCTGCGGCCATTGCTAGATGTGCTAGAACTGTCTGCTGTGCGATCGCCCCTTGCCAGAACGGAACTGCTGTCAATTTCAGATTTCTCCAGCCTCCAGCAATCTTCTACACTGCCTCTGCCCCCGGATGCCGAGGAAGAATCAGGCGACATCCTGCATCAATGGCTGCCTCGACTTCGAACTCGTGTGCAGGAAGGTGCCAGGGAGTGTTCGGCTTCTATCGCGGTTGACCCAGCTTGTCCGGTGGATTGGTCAAACCCTGGATCGATCCTCGTTAGCAAAATCCGGTTTCAGGGACGGACAAATGGTGTACTCGTCGTCCTGCGATCGCAGCCTCATGTGTGGACAGAGTTAGATATGCAGCTACTTAGAACGGTTTCCAATCAGGTGTCTGTCGCCATCTCCCAGACGCAACTCCAGCAGCAGGTACAGCAGCAACTTCAGGCCCAGGCGCTAGTCGAACGGCTTACTAGTGCGGTTCGCAATGCCTGGGCCACCGAGCAAATTTTTCAACTGGCGCTGGAAGGGGCGATCGCCACGTTGCAGGTCGAGCGGGGTCTGGTGGCGCTTTATAAATACAAAGACCCGCTCCATCGGGGCCGAACCCACTCTCATCGGTCAGACGTGAGAATCACGGTGGAAAGTCTGTTTCCTACGCCTGCGCCCCTGCCCTCGCCCTCAGGCTCCCCAGATGTAGATGACGAACCCGCGTCCAAACCCTCGTTCCAGCTTTCGGAATGCGGGCTATGTCAACAGGTGTTTACCCATCCCGATTTGGCGATCGCCCTACCCAACTATGCCGAATCACAATGCGGCGTGGCTAACGTAGCAGAACCTGTTCAGGCGGCAGATGTGTTCGACCTAGCAACGCTGCCCAGCGTTTTGCTCGTTCCGCTCGAAAACCAAGGCACGGTCTTGGGTATTTTGGTGGTGCAGCAGCGCCAGCCCCGCTATTGGATGCCGGAGGAGGTTGCTTTTTTGCGGATGGTGGCTGCTCAACTCAGCACGGCAATCATCCAGACGCGCACCCTGCGTCAGGTCAACTCGCTGGTGGACGAGCGCACTGCCCAACTTCAGCGCAGCCTGGACGTGCAGGCCAAGCTCTATGAAAAGACGCGCCAGCAGGTGAAGCAACTGCGGCGGCTAAATCAGGTGATGGAGGAATTTCTTAGCACCGTGAGCCATGAACTGCTGACCCCGTTAACCAGCATGAAGGTTGCGATTCGGATGCTGCGCGAGGCGAATTTGGCTCCGGAGCAGCGCGATCGGTATCTGGAGATCTTAGAAGCCCAGTGCGCTCAGGAAACGCGACTGATTAACGATCTACTGACTCTGCAAAAACTGGAGTCGCAGTCTGTTATGGGGCAGTTTCAGCAGCTTGATTTGCAATACGTTCTGCGCGATTTGCAGGAAGCTTGGACAGACAGCCTGGCCGAGCATCAAATGACGCTGGAGGCAGAGGTTCCGGGGCGATCGCTGATGATTCGCACCGACCCCGACAGTCTGCACCGCATTCTGACGGAGCTGCTGACCAATGCCAAAAAATACGGCGAGGTTGGCAGCCAGATCCTCCTCAAGGCGAGTCTGGAAGTCGCCGAATCGGTGCCCCAGATCGTGGTCAGCCTGACCAATACGGGCACAGGCATCGCGCCGGAGGAAATTCCGGTGATTTTTGAAAAATTTCGCCGAGGTCGGGGCGCAACGCAGAAGGCGATTCCTGGTATTGGGCTGGGGCTGGCGCTGGTCAAGGGGCTGGCGGCTCACCTCAGCGGGGCGATCGCCGTCACTAGCCAACCCCTCCCTGGAGCCGATCTCTGGAAAACCTGCTTTACACTCACGCTGCCTCAGTCGCCCGACCTGAGCCGCTGAGGAGACAACGAATCGCCAACTCACACCCATCCTCAAAGACAGCCCATCCTCAAAGACAGCCCATCCTCAAAGACAGATCGAATCCCGAACGAATCCTTGATAAGATGCCCACAGGGGTTTGCCTGCGCCACGTTCAGCCTGCATCCTCCACTCGCCAGGAAGTATCTCCGTCATGTCTAACGCCGACCTCGACCCGGAAGCCCTTGTCCTAGAGGACGAAAGCCCCGATGGGGAGCCGTCCCTGTGTAGCGCGGTGGCGGTCGAAGTGGTGCCCTTGGGCGATCGCACTCGGCAGATTTCGGCAACCATCCAGATTCCCCAGCCGAGCGATCGCGTCTGGCAGGTGTTAACCGACTATGACCATCTGGCAGACTTTATCCCCAATCTCCAGGAGAGCCGTCGCGTCCCGCATCCCGATGGCGGCATCCGCCTAGAGCAGGTGGGCGCGCAGTCGCTCTGGAAGCTGAAGCTCAAGTTTTGCGCCCGTGTGGTGCTGGATATGGTGGAGAACTTTCCCCGCGAGCTGCGCTTCCAGATGGTAGAGGGCGACTTCAAGGAATTCTTTGGCGCTTGGACACTCCAGCCTGTTGCCGAGGGCAGTACGAATCTAACGTATACGCTGACGGTGCAGCCCTCGCGCATGATGCCGATTGGGCTGATCGAAAAGCGCTTGCGCCGCGATCTAGAAGTCAATCTCACAGCGATTTATCAGCGCGTCGAGGCGATCGCCCTCCAGTCATCCCTCCAGTCCTCAGGTCTTGCCAAGCAGCGCTAGAAGCGATGCCCGATGCCCAGTTGCATCTGCATGTTTTCCGTAGCGGCCGCAGGGCCAGGGCGATAGCGCACGTCGCCGTAGACCACTACGCGCCGACCTACCGACGCTTCGATGCCAGTGGTAATCACCACACCATCGCGATCGCCCAAGGGCGTTTGGGCCCCCGGGCGCACAATGGCAAACCCTGCGCCGGCGTAGACGTTTGCCGCATTACCCACAGGCAGGTCATAGGTGAGGCTGGGCATGACGGCCTCGATATCCTGGTTCAAAATCAGCGTACCCCGGAGGGAAATGGGCGAATTGGGCAAATCGAGTCGTCCGTGAAACTGAGTATCGGGCGCAGTGGTCTGCCCTGGCGCGGGCCGGCCTGCATTCAGGGCTTGCTCCACGAGCCAGGCCGCCGAACTGCCCGACAGTGCCACCGACTGGAGGCTCGATTCAAATTCGCTGGGGTTTACGACCGAACCCACATAGCTCCCCGCGAAGCCTCTGGGGTTTGCCCAGGCTGGGGTATTCGAGAACAAAAGTGGCGCGATCGCCCCGCAGACCCCCCCGCAGACACCCACAATCCAACATCGAGCCGAACCAAATTGAGTGAAAAGGTTCATGCGTTTAACCGGGAAAGCTTTCAAAAGAATCAGGAGTTACGCAGTTGCCCAAAAAAGTTGGGTGCGGTAGAACCAAAGGATGAATCCACCGAAAGTGAATGAGTTCGACTACATCAACTTTTTGATTGCAGCCCAGAAGGTCTATAGCTGCACTG
>JBDNCP010000257.1:0-4825 GCA_046719575.1 Cyanobacteriota bacterium | reverse complement strand
GCCAAAGGTGCGGCGACCCTCCACAATGCCCTGCTCTAGCACCAGCAGGCTCTTTTCGAGCAAAATCACGTCGGCCGACTCTTTGGCCACATCCACCGCCGACTCCACCGAAATGCCCACATCTGCCTCTCGCAGGGCCAGGGCATCGTTGACCCCATCGCCCAGATAGCCCACCGTATGTCCCTGCTGCTTGAGTACCTGCACAATCCGGGCTTTTTGCAGGGGCGACAGCTTGGCAAATAGGGTGGTTTTCTCGGCGACGGCGGCTAGTTCCTCGTCGGTCATCGGGTCAATCGTCGAGCCAAGGCAGACTTCGTAGACCGACAGCCCAACCGCCTGACAAATGGTGCGAGCAACCTGCTCGTTGTCCCCGGTCAGCACCTTGACGCGCACGTTGCATTGCTGCAAGGCGGCGATCGCCCCCTGTGCCGTTTCCTGCGGCGGATCGAGAAACGTTAAATAGCCCACCAGCGTTAGCCCAGTTTCATCTGCTGGGTTGTAATGTTCGGAAGGCGTGTCCAACCACTTGCAGGCTACGGCCAGCACCCGAAACCCCTGCTGGCTCAACTGTTGGGCCGTTTGGAGGGTCTGCTGGCGCAGCGATTCGGTCAGAGAGTTGGGCATTTCTAGGGGCTGGATATGGCTGCATAGACCGAGGATCTCTTCCACCGCTCCTTTGCAAACCAGCAGCGGGGAACCCGCTTGTTCGACAATCACGGATAGCCGTCGCCGCGCAAAATCGAAGGGCACTTCCCCCAACTTGCGATGGGTTGATGCGGACTGGGGGAAGGAGTGCGCTTCGGCCGCTTCTAAAACCGCCTCGTCCAATCGATTTTGAATGCCCGTCTGGTAATAACTGTTCAAATAGGCATAGGCTAGCGGAGCAGAACTCGGCTGACCCAGGGGATCGATCGCACTGTAAAAGGACACCTGATTTTGGGTAAGGGTGCCTGTCTTGTCTGTACACAACAGGTCAATGGCACCCAGGTTTTGCACGGCATCGAGCCGCTTGGCCAACATCTGCTGCTGGGCCAGGGCGCTGACTCCGCGTGTCAGGCTGATGCTGAGAATGAGAGGCAATAGCTCCGGCACCAGGCCCACGGCAACTGCCACCCCAAAAATCAGGGAGGTTGTCCACTGGCCGCGAGCGAGGCCGTTGAGCAAAAATGCGCTGGGGGCCATGAGGGCGATGAACCCGATCAGCAGCCAGGTGACTTGGTTGATGCCTCTGTCAAAGCTAGTGGGCGATCGCCACCCAATCAGCGCCTTCGAGAGCATTCCCAGATAGGTTTGCGCTCCGGTTGCAACCACCACAGCGCGAGCGCTGCCGCCCAATACCGTCGTTCCCATAAAGCACAGGTTGGGCAGATTCCACCAGCCTGCGTCGGGGGATGGGGCAGCGCCAACGGTGCTGTACTTTTGCACCAGATCGGATTCCCCAGTGAGGAGAGACTGACCCACAAAAAAGTTGCTAGCCTCCAGCAGCCGCACGTCCGCAGGCACCATATCCCCCGGTGTCAGATGCACGACATCCCCTGGCACCAGCCTGCGAATAGGAACTTCCTGACGACGCTCGGCAGGCAGCAACTCGTCATAGCGGCTGACCGTGGCGGTGGTTTCGACCAGGGCCCGCAGTTTTTCGGCGGCTCGACTAGAGCGATATTCCCGCACAAACCGCAGCACCCCACTCAGCAGCACAATTCCCAAAAGCAGCGCTGCGCCTCGCTGATCGCGAGTGACCCAGGCGGCGATCGCCAGCACCAGCAGCAGGTAGACAAACGGGCTATTGAAGGCGCGGAGCAACTGCCGATGCCAGGCAGGTGTGCTATCGTGGGCGATTTCGTTGGGCCCAAATTGGCGGCGGCGCTGGCGAGTCTGCACAGCCGTCAGTCCGTAGGGATGGGTTTCAAGCTGGTTTAGCAAATGATGCGGGTCTGTGTGAGCAACTTTCACCGCAGGGGGCAGTAACTCGTCAGACGCAGTAGGCATTGTGCGACGGGAGGCAGCAGAAAACCAAGAGAGCATAGGGCTAAACCTTGCCAGAGGGCTGCTTTTCATGATGCCGTGCTGGGGCGATCGCCGACGTGTTTAGCCATACTCTGTTGCAACTTGGCGCAACTTGGCGCAACTTGGCGCGACTTGGCGCAACTTCTGCGCCAATGGGCGATTCCCAGCAAGCTCAAACACCCCCGTCCTACTATAAGTTCAATAGAACGCAGGAGCATAAGCCAATGATTCTAAGAACGGACATTCTGGAAGCGGACATTCTGGAAACAGAGGCAACGATTCCCACACCCCAGGGCGATATGCCTGCATTTCTCCAGCGAAGAACATGTTTTGCCGCTGCTGGTGGCGCTGGGCGAAAGGGGCGATCGCCGCACCCAGCTACACCACAGCACCACCTACGGCATCCTCAGCATGGCGGCCTATGCGTTTGGAGAATGCGTGACTGTGTTGTAAGGTTGCGTTGTAAGGTTGCACAACCTCAAACTTCCTCATAATTTCTTTTGAAAAATCAATGGTTGCTTTCACACCATTTTGTGCCAGACCGTTTATTCTAAACGGGAGAGTGACTCCGATCACTCTCGCAGAAGCAGACAGCGGTGGGGGCTACTGGCTGTCTGCTTCTCGCATTTGGGCCACCCAGTTTTTGAGCTTCCGTGAAGGAGGTTTAGTTGAGTCAGCATTGCAGTTCAGGCTTCCTAATTACCCTGAATTAACCCTGCTCCCCAACCCCTCCCATGCTTAGGCATTTTTCAAAAAAATCGCCTCCCAACCCTGTGGGCCAAATTCTTTCTGAAACTCGCTGACCACCCAGGCGATCGACTTGCCCTGGCGCTGGGCGACGCGCATCAGGTAGTGCTTGTAGTTGTGTTTGTCTTCTAGCGTGGGCGCTGGGCCGAAAATCGAGCCGAGACACCAGGCATCCTTGGGCATACAGTTAAATTTTTCAAAAAAGCGGCGATCGCTCCACGAAGGGGCCGCACCTTCCTGATAGCTGCGCTTGCGCTGAGCGTGGAAAAACCGCAGCATTTCTTGCTCCTCAATCATCTGCTCCTGTTCGTCGCTCAGCACCTCTTCCAGGTCATCCAGACACACCTGGCTCTCGTCTAGCCATTCGTGCTTGCAGTCGGGGCAGGTCATCAAAAAAATCGGCACAATCCGCCCGCAACTGGGACATTGTTTGGTGGGAGCGCTGCCGATGCCCGTGCCTTCGGGGTCTTCTCGCGTCGGCAGGTGATAGAACTGGATGTCTTCGGGAAAGCCCAGCCGCGCCAAGTTGCCCGCCTGGTCGAGAATGGTGCCGTGCAGCTTGCCCGTGTGCGGCGCAATTCGCATGACGCGCCCGATCTGCTGGTGGTGCAGCGCCCTAGACTGGGTTGGCCGCAGCAGCAGCCCCACTTCCACACTCGGCTCGTCAAAGCCAATGCTGATCACGTTGCAAGACGTCAGCACCAAAATCCGCCCGTCGCGCAGGTCGGCGTAGAGCTTCTGGCGATCTTTGATCGGCGTTTCACCGTCCACCGTTGCCGCCGGAACATTTGCCTGGTTAAACGCCTCCGCGACGTGCCGCGCGTGTTCTACATCTACGCAAAAGGCGATCGTCCGCTTGTCGGGCACCAGCCGCAGCCACTCTTCAACGATGCGTGCGACCAATTCGGGGCGATCGCACGCATTTTTCAGCGCCCGCTCGTCATAGTCGCCCGCCACCGTACCCACGCCCGACAGGTCGATTTGATGCTCCGCCGACAGCCCGTAATACTTCATCGGCGCAAGATAGCCCATCTTTTGCAACACCGACGGCACGGGCGAAGCCACCAGCGTTTCCATGTGGTCGCCCAGTTGCGACTTGCCCAGGCGATAGGGAGTCGCCGTCAGCGCCAGATGCACCGCATTGGGATGGGTTTTGTAAAGCACCTGCTGCCCCACCTGGCTAAAGACCGTCGTATGCGCTTCGTCAAACAGCACCACGTCGGCGTGCCACTTTTTCCACCAGTGGCGCTTGGTCATGGTTTGCACGCTGGCAATCTGGATTGGCGCAGTCGGGTCTTCTTTCCAGCCCGCTTTGATAAAACCGCAGTGCAGCCCAAAGGCTTGCATCTTGTCGTAGGTCTGCCCCACCAGCACGTCCAGATGCACCAAAAACAGCAGCCGACAGCCCCTTGCCTCCGCATGGGCGCAGATTTGCCCTGCAATCACTGTTTTGCCTGCGCCTGTTCCAGCAATCACTGCCACCCGCTTGTAGCCTTCCCCCAGCTTGTTGTAGAGATCCTTAATCAACTGCACCTGGTAGGGGCGCAGCGTCGGCGGTTTAGGGGCAGGCGCATTCGAGGCAGTCATACAGGAGCGAGGCAGGGAACCGTGAACCATCTCTAAGAGCTTGTTTGCAAGAGCTTGTTTGCAAAGTTTAATTTTCATGCGCTCGGCGCACGAAAATTAAACCTCTCACAGAACTGTTCAAACAGCTTTTAAGGCTTACTGTAGCAAAGGACAGCACAGGATGAAGTTCGTGTGTACTGGAGACTGTCAGAACCTTGCGCTGCGGTTTGCAGAAGCGGTTTGCAAAGAAACAAGTCCCCCATATCGCGATCAAACGCTGATTAACTGACAAAACCTGGGCACTAGGCGGTTGAAACCGCTGCTCCATCAACGCAGTCGTCCTTCGCCGACTCTCTACCCTGACCCAAAACCTGCGTAGGCGGGTTTCGCCTGTGTCGGCGCGACTTCCAGCCGCCAGTGGTAAATGTTTTGTTCAGTCAACGAGGTTTTGTTTGTCAATCAGCTCCTCAGGTTTCGATTAGCTCGTCTAATTAGATAAACCTTA
>JBDNCP010000256.1:0-4827 GCA_046719575.1 Cyanobacteriota bacterium | reverse complement strand
ATTGCCAGGGCGATCGCCCCCAAAATGGCGCTGCCGATGCCCCAGCGCAGACGAAATCCCTGAGTCAGCAGTGCCGACAGTCCAAACACAATCACCGAGCCAAGCAGCGGCACAATGCCCAGCGTGAACAACCAGGAAGCCGTGCGAATAAACTGCGGAAACGCATACCAGATGCCATTGAGCAGACCAATGATCGCTCCTGCAAACAGGGCAGCACCGGGGTTATCGATATCAATGCCCAAAGGCAGCTTAGAAATAATCAGCAGACTAATTGCCAGCACCAAAATCGAGATTAAAAGTCCAATCATAATCACTCCTAAAAATCAACTGTCCAAAGACTAAATTAAATCAGAAATCAACTCACCAGACAAAGCTGAAAACCTCAAAGTGCAAAGCAGGATCTAGCAATCAAAGCACACCTGATTGAAGCAGCATCAAAAACAGTTGAATTCCTACGATCTTTGAGCTTTCGAGAGTTTGCAAAATGAGCCGTCTCTCTTGGCTGAAGCTTGTCGCATGTTGCGCTGAATGATCTCGCCCATTTTGCGTTTCAATTGGTAGAGAATTAAGACTTTAACGCATCTTCTAGCTTGCGGAGTACCGAGGCTTCGGCTTCGCTGATCTTTTCGCCACCAATGCCCAGAAAGCCCCCTTCCTTCACCGCTTCGGCTACTTTTTGGGCGATCGCCAATAGCCAGTCTTTATACTCATTGGCTTGCACACCCGTCACCTTTGCCGCCAGTACGGCTTTGACTTTATCAAAATGGGCGATCGCCGCATTTCGACCTTCCGATGCGTTTTTCAAATCACGAATATAGCGAAGGATTTGAAACTCTTTCTTAAGCAGCAGGGAGTCAGACGGAGTGCCATCGGCTAGATCCGCTTCGTTAAGCCCCGAAACCACCGAATTCACTAACCCATCGGGTGGCAAATCTTGACGCTGTTGCTCAGCAGCCAAGATCTTTACACCCGCCTGTACCTCTTGCATAAAAGAGACTGGGTCGCTCTTGTCGGCGAGCGTCAGCGCAATGATTGCCTGCATGGGTGCTTGTGT
The DNA here is from genome assembly GCA_046719575.1 of Cyanobacteriota bacterium. Lineage (GTDB taxonomy): Bacteria > Cyanobacteriota > Cyanobacteriia > Elainellales > Elainellaceae > Thermoleptolyngbya. The sequence continues at coordinate 3,773 of JBDNCP010000256.1, read as the reverse complement.
TAAAACAGCCCACTCCTCTTCCGAGAAATATTGTTGCACCATCGTTGTTTCCTCAATCGTTTCCGTTAGGTAAGCCTCACAAAACAACCTGAAAAAATAATCTGTCTTTTGAGGATAGATCCAGACATATTGGGAGGAGTCTTCAAAAAAATCTCAGTATCCTTCTGTATGCATTACAGAAGGATACTGGAAAACCCTGCTTTTTGTGTAGGTTTCCTGCGTACATTTGCGGTTGTAATTTGGCTGTCATTTCTGAGCTAGGGCAAAGCTGCTGGCAATGATCAGCCTACGGAATGCTCGGTGCATCGCAGCCCGCCGCACCAGGGAAGCCCAGCAATTGCCCAATGGCAAAGCAGCGAAATGGGTTTTGAGGAACGGGCGGGTCGCCTGCTGCAATCCACACCTTGAGCCGCATGGGGTCAAAGATGGCTTGCCGCAGTGCGCCGTTGCCGCCGGGACTGGCATCATCGTCAAACAGGTCAAAGGGGCTGACTTCCAGCGTGTCGGGATGGGTGCGATCGCGCAAAATTGCTGCCATTACAGCGGGGTCGATTTCACCATAGCGAGAGCTGATGCCGTCTGGCTCCAACAGTTGCCCCAGTCGCCTAAAACGGCGATCGCTAGAAAGATCGATTGGCAGGGGTTGCCGATCAAACATCTCCGGCAAGACAAAATGATTGGTGGTGTAAAGCACGCCGTTGTCTTGGAGAGGACGCACGCCCAGATGTCGCCCCGTAAACTCAAACACGCCCGCTTCCCGCGATTTGCCGTCGGTAATCATAATGATGTTGCCCCGCACGCGAGGCTGGGTTTCCATCAGGCTGCGGGCTTCGGCAAAGCTAGTTGCCGTTTTCAAGATTTGCCCCATGATTTGCACATTGCTGCGCCCTTCCTGCGACAGTTCAGTAATATCCGCCGCGTGGGCCGTATCTAGCCCCAGCGAAATGCCTGCCACATTTACCCCAGAATTTGGCCAGATTACGCCGGGATAGGTGACAAACACATGGGGCAAGCCATCGAGCGGCTGCCGGATAAATAGCACCGGGTTGTAGATAACATAATCGACTGGTTTTTTGTCGTTATCGACGCTACTGCCGTGATAGAGATGTCCATCCTTCGTCGCGGCGTTGGTTGCTACAAACTGGTTGCAGCCTTCCCAAAACAGTTCTCGCGGCAGGGTATAGCCGAGAATTTCTTGAAACACATCAGCGTAGGACATCATCATGCAAACGTCCATGTCGATGCCGATATCGCTGGCTGCGTCGGCCATTCCTCGACATTCTTCCAATAGCTCTGGATAGGCTCGGTTTTTGGCGAGTCGTCCTAGACCTAACCCCACACCGGCCAGCCGAGCTAACCGCAGCGGCTTGTCCCCGATGCTGGCGATTTCATCATGGAGCAGGGTGCCATGCTGATAGCCCATGTCGTAGGGAGTGCCCGCCAGCCAGACGACTTTGATCAAATCTCGATCTTCCCGGTGGGCAGGAACGGGCTGCCAGTCGGCGGGCAAAAAGGCGGCGACTTTTTCGGGGGCGATCGCCACTTCAGGGGCAAGCAGGGTTGAGGCGATCGTGCTGCAATCGCAAATTGTTTCGGCGGCCGAGGCTTGCAGGCGGAGCAGCCACGATTCAAAGGCGATCGCACCATCGACAACCGAGGGGGCGCGATTGACCAGTTGACCAATGCGAATCAGCCGCGACCCGTTCAGCACCATTTGCGAGGTCGGGTAGCGCTGCAACAATTCCAGCAGCGTGAACTGCCCATCGCCTGCCGCAGACAGCACCAGCGCAGACCGCAGGGCCTGAATGTTTGCCCGATTGGATGGGGTTTGAATTACCTCGCCAATCTTAAACAGCGCGTATTCTCCTAGTAGAGAATTCAGGTCTTGATCCAGATGGGTTGCGTTGGCAGAAACCTTGTGGGTTAGGGCTTGCCGCAAGTCGGCAGGGGCAATTTGGGCAATTCGCAGCATCGATCGCCAGCCCGGAGAGAGGTAGCCCGTTTCGGCAAAGGTGGTCAGTTCGCCAATGCTAATGGAAGGGCGCAGCGGGCCCAGGGCAATCACCAGTCGTCGCTCGGCAAAGTTTGGCAGCGGGGGCACGGCCTGGGCGCTGGCAGCCTGTTTTGAGCGAGCGCTGGTGTCGGCAGGCGTGCTTGTGGCTGGGCTGAAGCCAGTTTTGGCGATCGCCGCTCCGGAGCGTGCGGCAGGGTTGAGGGATGGCTCGATGGGTGGGGTCGGCAAATGCATGGCAGGGGCGATCGCCGCAGCCGTTTCAGTCAACCCAGCCAGGGCGGTTTGAGCCGGATTGCTGGGCTGGATATTGAGATGAGCGGGGATAGGATGATCAGGGAGATGAACCGCTTCAAGATTGGCTGTGCAGTCGCATACCAACTCAGGCAGCAGCGTTTGCACCGTCCTCAGCACTGGCAGCAGCCGATTCACCACCAGTTCCACATCCGTATAGGCTTGCTCCAGTCGTCCTACTTCCAGCCGCACGGCGGATTGAGGATACTGTTGCAGCAGTTCCAGTACAGAAAACATTCCGTCATTGCGGAGGGCACGACGAAAGGCCGTTTCCACGTCGCTGAGCCGTTCGCTGCCCAGGGGATCACCCACGGTTTTATTGACCTGGAGAAAGATAAACTGGCGCTCTGGCAACGCATCCAGATTGGGAAGGGCGATCGCCTGCGTAAGCCAACGGTGCATTGCTTCTGGTTCAATTTCTGCCGCAGTCAAAAATGCCTGGGTCGTCTCCGTGAGGGTTTTCTGGGCGGCGAAGGTGGCCAGTTCGGCATAGGGAATCGAGAGCCGCTGATCCCGAAACTGGAGAATGACCGTCTGGGCGGCGCTGACGCGATGAGCCATGAGCAGGTTGAGCAATAGGCTCAGCAGCAGCCCCAGCCCCACGCCCACGCCGAGCCTGACTGGATAGTGGCGAAATGCCCGCTCGCGCCCTATTGCCAAGCATCGGGCGATCGCCCAATTTCGCCCCCCCAGAACCCCATGAAAGTTATGCCCCAATTTATGCCCCAATTTATACCCCAATTTATACCCCATAAATATCTCAATCGAGTCAATTAGGAATTCTTAAGAACTCCAATGCAGACCTTTGAACCTGAAATTTTCAACCTGAGTCAGCCGATTTTCAACTCTAAATTGCCAGCCTAAATTCCTAGATCTAATCTTCAATCTAATCCTCAAAACGGTCTATCCCCAAGCGAACAATAAGCGAACAATTGCTCTTGAGAATCACTCGTCAAAACACCCGTAGTGTAAATGAAATCGTCGATGAGGTATCGAGCATATCTGGCAAAGATATGTATCACCTTGTAAAATTCTGCGAAAAAGTGATGTCTGAAAGCATCTACTAACAAAAGCCCAAAGCAGCCGACTGCTACCTATTTCTACTGCTACCTATTTCTATCGCAGGGCTGAGCCGTTCTCTGCAATATTTCCTGACTTCAGGAGTATTTCTTTCACAACTTGCAGTGTGGTTTATTGCCATTAGGCTGCTACTGGTCTAAATGCCAGTGTGTCTTGCTGATTGTGCTAATAGTGCTGCGATCGCCCTGGTGTTCAGGAAAATCTTTTGAGGAGTGAGTCTATGAAATCCGACCTGCAATCTACCCGCCGATGTCAGCGCCTTTTGCTGTCGTGCAGCGTACTGTTATCCACAGCCCTTGTGGGAGGACAGGCGGCCGTTGCCGCAGAATCCATTGCTGCCGGATCGATAGCCAAATCTAGCATTTGGGCGATCGCCACTGAGTCCGCC
>JBDNCP010000255.1:0-4844 GCA_046719575.1 Cyanobacteriota bacterium | reverse complement strand
GATAATGCTGCCGACCGTGCCAATCACCAGGAGGGTTTGCTGCCAGCCCGCCAAGGTGCTTGCAGCCGAGACGGTCTGCTGGGACACAGCGGCCGGAGCCGTAGACAGCAGCGGCAGCAGCGCCAGAATGGGAATCACCGCCACCGCCTGAAACAGCAGCACCGAAAAGGCCGATTGCCCGCCCTCGGTTTTCATCAACCCCCGCTCGGTCAGGGTTTGTACGCCGATGGCGGTGGAGGAGAAGGGCAGGATGAGGGCGATCGCCATCGCCATTTTCCACGACAGCCCCACCATCATCGCCAAGCCCGTAATTAGCACCACATTGGCCACCAGTTGCAGCCCGCCCAGCCCCACAATCGGCACCCGCAGCCGCCACAGCAAATCGGGCTGGAGCTGCAACCCCACCAAAAACAGCATCATCACCACGCCAAACTCAGCGAAGCGCATCACGTCCTGTCCTTCCTGACCCACCAGCCCCATGACAAACGGGCCGATGACCACGCCCGCAATCAAGTAGCCCAGCACCGACCCCAGCCCCAGCCGCTTGGAAATGGACACCGACAGCACCGCCGCCATCAGGTAAATAAACGCCTGAAAAAATAAGCTACTGTCCATGCGGGGCAATCTCCGGCTGCGAGGTGGGGGAAGGGTTTGAAGGATTTGAAGGAACCAGCGGCAAGACCTGGGGTAAGATTTGCGTCAGATAAGTATTGAGCGTCTTTTGTTGCAGCAGGGTAGGCCAATCTACTGTGCCGTCGCGCAGGGCCACTAGCGCCATACGGTAGGCCTCGGCATGGGGCGCAATCTGGTTAGCCTCTCGCAGTTGATGGGTTCCCGTGATGACAAACGGTGGCAGATACTCCATGCCGCAGAGCCGCGCCGTCTGCTCAAAGGGCGTAAGCAGCTCCCGAATGGTGAAATAGTTGTGCCCCTGCCGACAATAAGCCTTTTCGCTGCCGCCTGTCGTGATTGCCGAGAGAAACTTTTTGCCCCGCAGCGCTGTGCCGCCCTGTCCGTAGGCAAAGCCGTATTCCAGCACCAGATCTTGCCACTCTTTTAGGAGGGCGGGGCTGCTGTACCAATAGAAGGGATGCTGAAAAACAATGATGTCGTGCGATCGCAGCAAATCCTGCTCTAGCTTCACGTCGATATGAAAGCTGGGATATTGCTCGTACAGATCGTGTAGCGTAATGGAATCGAGGCCCTGCACGGCGCGAATCAGTTGACGGTTGACCCGCGACTTTTCCAGCGCTGGGTGTGCAAATAAGATCAGGATGCGGTTTGGGTTGCCCATGCGCTTTACCAAGGAACGCTATCGACTCTAGGGCAATCTTAATCTCAAAAATAATCCTAAGAAGATACGGATTCGCTTGCTGGCGCGTTGCAGCCGCCGAACTGGCGCTATGGGGCAACCTTGCGCCGCGCCACCACTCGCCCAGGGCTGACAAATGAAATCCCCTGAGAAGATGTCGTGCTGATCATGACCGCTTCGATCACGGGTTCCGAGGCAGCCGTTTCCGTCACCCAATCCACTAAAAAGTTTGCGCCTGCACCGCCGCTGATGTCGTTCGCCGCCACAAAAAAGCTGACCGAAGCCAGCGGCCCCAATTTCGACGGCTCCGTAATATCCTGACGAATCAGCTCTCCTTCAGAGTTGAAGTAGCGGACTGACGTAATCACGATGGCGTGTTCTGGGTCGGTATTGCGAATGCTCAGCGTTGCTGATAGATTGACCGCATTGCGCGGGCTGTTGTGATGATAAATGTGTGAATAGACAGGAACATACACCGTCTGTCCGTCGATCACTTTTTCAGGATTAAGAGCGACGATCTGAAGCGTTGCCTCTTGCTGAACGATCGTCGCTGGTAATGGCTCTTGCGGCTGAGTAGAACAGCCCAGCATTGCTGCTACCGCCAGAAGGATTCCGTAACCCGCTGTGGTGGGTTTTTCTGGTTTACCTGAAAGCATCTTCTTGCCGATTTTTGATTTCTACTTCGAGCGTCATTTCTCAGTCCTGATTGTGTTCGCGATAGCGATATTTTCAGAGCTATGTAGTTATTGCTAAATCATCCCGTAGGGGCGATCGCCCCTTTCCTCATACTATTCAAACTGATGTCTGCAAAGACGGTTTGCCCATGTGCAGTTCGATGAACCGAACAATCGTCTCTAGCTCCTGATTGACCTTCAGATTTGTAAAGACAAAGGGCTTTTCGCCGCGCATTTTGCGGGTGTCGCGCTCCATCACGCCCAAATCTGCGCCCACCAACGGAGCCAGGTCAATTTTATTAATCACCAGCAGGTCAGATTTGGTAATGCCGGGGCCGCCCTTGCGGGGAATCTTGTCCCCAGCAGCTACGTCGATTACATAGATCGTCAGATCAACCAGTTCTGGGCTAAAGGTAGACGCGAGGTTATCGCCACCGCTTTCTACAAAGATCAGGTCGGGCTGAAACTGCTGCTCTAGCTGCTCGATCGCCACCAGATTGATCGACGCATCTTCGCGAATGGCAGTATGGGGACAGCCGCCCGTTTCTACACCGACAATGCGATCGCCCGTCAGCGCCTCGCTCCGCACCAAAAACTGCGCGTCTTCTTTGGTGTAAATATCGTTCGTCACCACTGCCAGATTGTAGCGATCGCGCATTGCCTTACACAGGCGATCGACCAGAGCAGTCTTTCCAGAACCAACAGGGCCCGCAATACCAACGCGAAACGTATTCATTGGCGTTTGAATTTCGGTTTTCGGTTTTCGGTTTCAGAACTTGCCTTCAGGCTTAATCTATCATCGCCGCATTTCTGGTTTTTGAGCTTCATCATCTGTCTTTCGATGCATCAACAATTCTCGATGGCGAATCGTGCTGAGAGCCACATCCCAGGGAAACGTAAAAGACTGAAAGGAAGCCTGGGAGATGCGATCGGTGTCGAGGTCGGTCACAACTTTGTGAAACATTTCAAACAGCGTTTGGCGCAGAGATTCTAGTTCCTCTGGGGTTTTCGCCTGTTCTACTTTTTCTAGCAGCGCCAGCACCTTGAGATTGTACATATCGGCACGGTTTTTTTGTCGCTCGTCGAGCCAGCGGCGAAATTGCCACAGACTGGAAGCAGCCAATACCGCAAAGGACAGCAAAAAGCCCATGACCTCGGCATATTCCACCAAAAAGGCGGGTTCATCCTGGTTGTAGTAATCGCGTGCGCCGGGATGCAGCGACAGTCCCAGATTTTCGCGGGCATCCGGCAGTCGCATCAGGGCGGCGCGGGGATACTGGCTGACCAGTTCGTTGCGAAATTCAAACAGCGTTTGGGTGATAACTCTGACAATCGCCGGTTCGAGATCCCGCCGCGTTACCAAAATCGCCCGCAGCCCCACCGCCGGGATATCTTCGCTGGGAATCGGCAGCGCTCCGTCATAGGTGCCTTTGGGAATTTCAGTGGCTTCCAGCATGGGCAACGTCAGCCGCATCGATTCTGCCTGGTCGATGGGCACGAGTTGCGCTTGGGTACGCTGGAGCAGGCCGCGCACCGAGGGGCTGCCTAGGGCAATCACGCGAAACAGCGCATCAATTTCGCCCGCTTGCAGTTTTTTGTAAGATTCGGCAGTGGTCATGGGCAGCGGGCGAAAGTCGCCGTCTTGAAGGTTGTAGTGAGTCTGGAAGTGCTTGAAGATGGCATAAGATCCGCTGCCCTGGGGTGGAACGGCAACTCGCTTGCCCTGCAAATCGGTAAACTGGCGAATGTTGGCGCTAGGTGCGGCAATCAGGTGACAGATTTCGGGAAACAGGTAAGCGATCGCCTGCACAGAGGGGTCAAGCGATGTATCGCCCTGAATGATGCCCAAGTCTGCTTCACCCTCCGCCAACAGTTTCGCGTTTTGCAGAGAGCCGTCGGTTTCCAGCACGCGAATCTGAATCTTGGGTTCGTGGGCCGCCACCACGCTCGACAGCGCCGTGGCAAAAGCATAATATTCCCCGTCTGCGTTACCTGTGGCAATGGTGAGCGAGTAGACCCGCTGCCGCTCGATCGTCCACTGGGCTGCAAAGGCGATCGCCCCCAGCACACTCAGCACCACAATTGGAATTGCAAATTTGCTCTGCATGATCCCACATCTGCTTCTGAAGTCATTTACTCCCGCAGCACTGGGTTCCGTCAAGCGCAAGCGCAATCATACATTTCCCAGCAAAACGCACGGCATAATAGCGAGTGATGACCCGACTTGATCAATGCGGCTTTATCGACGCGGCTTTTCTAAATGAGTACGCCAATATGAGTGCGATCGCCCCTTCTGCCCATGCTTTTGCCAGTCGCCCTGCCATCCCCCACCCTGGCGATCACTTTGCCATCACGTTTGCCCCTCTATCGCTACAAGAGATTTATGACCTAGCAGATGACCCCGCCAATGGTGCAATAGTCGTAATGAGCGGCATGGTGCGCCAGCAAACCGACGGCAAACCCGTCGTGGCGCTGGAATATCAAGCCTATGAGCCGATGGCGCTGAAGGTGTTTCAGCAAATCGCCGCCGACATCCGCGCCACTTGGGACGACGTGAGCCATGTTGTCATCCATCACCGCACGGGCAAGCTAGTCGTGGGGGAAATCAGCGTGCTGGTTGCCGTGGGTTGCCCCCATCGCGCCGAAGCCTTCGCCGCGTGCCAATACGCCATCGATACACTCAAGCACAACGCCCCCATCTGGAAAAAAGAACATTGGGCCGACGGCTCCACTAGTTGGGTCAGCATCGGCGCATGTGAGCAGTCTGGAGAGGCTTGCTAAGGCGCGTCATCAATCAAGCTCAAAAACCTTAAGAAATCAGCAGGATTGCGCCCGCCCCAGCGAACCAAGCTAAGGGG
>JBDNCP010000254.1:0-4947 GCA_046719575.1 Cyanobacteriota bacterium | reverse complement strand
CAGCAGCAAGACACAGCAGCAAGAGCAGACCGCACCAATAGCGGAAGCAGAACTAAAGGCCAGACTATCAGCGCAGATAGAATTCCTGATAATTTTCCTGCTGATTGTAGGATGCGATTTAGCTTACAGTTGGTTTACAGTGTGCCGAGCTAGCTGGACCGATCGGGCGATCGACTTAGAGCTTGCTTGCAAGGCTGAGTTTTCGTGCGCTCAGCGTGTGAAAACTCAATCTCTCACAGGGCTTTTCAAACAGCTTCTTGGATAAATCAGATTCATCACAGATTAATGGCAGATTGCATTTATTTAACCGGGCTGCGGGCCTTTGGCTATTCGGGCTACCTAGAGGCAGAGCAAGTGTTGGGACAGTGGTTTCAGGTGGACTTGACGCTACAGGTTGATTTATCCAAAGCAACGGAGAGCGATCGCCTAGAAGACACCTACGACTACCGCAGCAATGTAGCCACCGTTCTCCAACTCATTCGCACCGAGCGGTTCCGACTTCTTGAGCGGCTGGCTGGGGCGATCGCCGACATTATGCTCTCCAGCGGCCAGGTCGAGCAAGTCACCGTCCGTCTCACCAAGGTCAATCCGCCAATTCCCGACTTTACAGGGCAGGTGGCGGTGGAAATCACGCGGGCAAGGGCGTGACGGAGTAAGGCTACTCCAACACCCCCACCCCCCAAAAACCCAACACACCCAAATCCTGCCTCTCTGCCTCCCCCATGCTCCCCAGCCTCCTCTGGACTCTCCTCGTCGGCTTCTTCTCTGGACAACTGGCCCGACGGCTCAAACTGCCCGCCCTAGTAGGCATGGTGCTGGCTGGCATTGCGCTGGGCCCCCAGGCAACGCAGATCCTCGCCCCAGAACTGCTGGAATCGGCAGGGGTGCTAAGGGCGATCGCCGTCATGGTGATTTTGATGAAAGCGGGGCTAGGGCTAGACCGAGAGAAACTAGCACAACAGGGGACGGTGGCGCTGCGGCTGGGCTTTTTGCCTGCGACGTTTGAGGCATTGGCGATCGCCCTCGGCGCAATGTGGCTACTGGGGTTTGACTTTGCCACGGGGCTACTGCTGGGCTGCATCATCGGTGCAGAGTCGCCCGCCGTCATTGTGCCCGGAATGCTGCGGCTCAAAAGCCTGGGCTGGGGTGTGCAAAAGGGCATTCCCGATGCCATTCTGACGGGCAGCGCCCTGTCGGATGTCTTGCTGCTGCTGGTGTTTAGCCTGCTGCTGGCGTTTCTCTCGCAGGGCGCAGCAGCGGGGCTGCCCCTCCCCGGTGGACTCACGCTCACGCCCTTGCAACTGCTGCCGCTACAACTGATATTACAGATTGCGCTGGGGGTGCTGCTGGGCTGGCTGACAGCGCAATTGCTTGTCTTTTTGCTGGCAAAGCAAAACTGGACACAAAACGCCGTGCAAGATGCCCTGGTAGCGGCGGGATTTGCGCTGCTGCTGGTGGTGATGGCAGAAGAATTTCCGCTGTTTTCGGGTTATCTGGCGGTCATGTCGCTGGGCTTTTTCCTGATCGAACTAGATGCACCGCTAGCGCGTCGGCTGCGCGGCGGGTTTGATGCGCTGTGGGGTGTAGCGGAGATTTTTCTGTTTGTGCTGCTGGGGGCTAGCATTCAGCTCAATGTGTTGGGCACTACGCTGGGCGTGGGGCTGGCGATGCTGGCGATCGGTACGCTGATTGGGCGAATGCTGGGCTGGTATTTGTCTACGCTGGGCAGCAATTGGACCTGGCAAGAGCGGCTATTTTTGCTGCCTGCGAACTCGGCCAAGGCCACCGTGCAGGCGGCGATCGGCGCAATTCCCCTGGCGCAGGGCATCGCAGGTGGCGAGACAATCTTGGCGATCGCCGCCCTCTCCATCCTCGTCACCGCACCCCTGGGAGCCTGGGCCATCCCCACCTTTGCACCCCGGCTGCTAGAAAAAGGCGACGTAGACCCCACCAAAGTGGCGATCGCCCGCCCCATCACCCTCCTAGCAGCCGTCGATACCTCGCCCCTCGCCGCCGCCGTCCTGCGAAAAGCCGCCGAACTGGCCCGCCGCGCCGATGCCACCGTCCTCGTGCTACATGTCGTCCAGGTCAACGACCCCGCCAGCATTCAACGCCTGCAAGCCCAAGCCGACACGCTGCTGGCCGACATTCGCCACCGCTTTATCACCACGATCGGCCCCGCTCCAGAGGAAATTGTGCGCGTTGCTCAAGAGTTTCGGGTGGATGAGATTGTCATGGGCAAACGGGGCGATCGCCTCTGGCAAGCAGGACTGGTCGGCTCTGTCTCCCAATCCGTCCTGGAAACCGCCGCAATTCCCATCGTGATTGTAGATAGCGAAGCTGTGTAACCCTGCCCTGCACCAGCAATCCTACAGAACAGAGTTCCAGTCCATCAAGCTAGATTGATATCTAAGTCAAAGACTCGCGACTCCACGCACAGCGCTATGCAAGCCGCCGACACGTCCGACAATTTTCAAAAAGCAGTGCTAGAGCGCCTAGATAACCTCAAGGTTGAGCTAGACAGCCTCAAAGTAGACGTAGACAGACTGAGGCAAGAGCTAGGCCAAACCAATCTGCGCCTGGCTGTGTATCAGAAAGCTTCTAATTGTTCCACCTATATCTAACTTCCGCAGCGCCACCACCGCCCGTAGCCGCCCCGGTTTTTGGGATAACAGGAACTTGTTTCGTGCTGCAAAAATACGTCGAACCATTGGAACCCGTAATGCCAGCCAAAACTTCTGGAGAGGAGCGCTTTAGTTGTATTGCAGACAAGAGTGTTCGGTTAGCTAGCCGAGCGATCGCAGGAGAGATACTAACTGCCTTGCTTCTACCACATACACGCCTTTGAGCTTGCTCACGCCCTGGAGCTTGCTGTCTGGCAGCGCCATTTCTGGCAGCGCAATTTGAGCAGCAGAAAATGCCAGAATCGGGGTTACAAATGACCAGTTTTTTTGCGCTTTTATCTGGAGCGCTTGCTTCATGGTCTGCTGCAAAAAATCCTTCTCAAACGGCTTTTTCTCTGCGCCGCATTCTCGTAGCAACTGCTTGCCGTCTATGACGACTGTTCCCCGGTGAGATTTCACATCAATCACAAAGGCTCGCTGTTGCGGAGAAAGGCAGACCACATCGGCATCCCCCAAGCCTTTGCCCAACCACAGCCCATATTCAATTTGCCAGCCTTCGGTTGTCAGAGGGCGAAGCAAGGTGGCGATCGCCACTTCTGCCGCTGCGCCTTGGTCGGCGTGTCCCGCCCGCTTCCACCAGTGCAGCCCACCGAAGACACACACAAGGGCGATCGCTCCGCCCAATGCATACAAATACAATGCATACAAATACAGCAGAAATGGCGGCGATTGATCGGTTTGGGCTGGGGCTGTGCTTCCTGCCGCAAGCTGGAAGAGTTGAACAGACAGCCGATGGAAAGTAACTGTTGTGGCGATCGCCAAACTCGCCATTCCGAATAGCGAAATCGCCTTGACTCGTCGCTTTAGCGCCAATTGTCGAACATTGTGTCCAGCTTGTCGGTTTTGCTGAGGTTGCCTGTCCATATCGAGTCTCTTGAAAACCGCCAGCACGTTTAGCTACAACCCGCACTATTTTTCAAGATTCCCAGTCAGACTAAAAAAACAGCAACCTACCCAGCTTCTAGAACCAAGCCTTTCAAATATTGCCCTTCGGGGTGATAGAGGCTAGTAGGATGGTCGGCGGGCTGGCTGAGGTGGCTGAGCAGCCGCACGGGGCGGCCCGCGTCGATTGCCCCAGCGGTGACGGCTCCTCTGAAATTGTCTAGCGAGACGACCTGGGAGCAGGAGAAGGTAAAGATCAGGCCGCCAGGGCGAATTTTGAGGAGGGCGAGGTAGTTGAGGCGGCGGTAGGCGAGGGTGGCCTGATGCCGGGCGGAGAGGGATTTGGCAAACGCGGGCGGGTCGAGGATGATCACGTCGTAGTCATCGTCGCAATCTTTCAAAAAGTTGAACACATCTGCGGTGTAGGACTCGTGCGTGCCCGCCGCTGGGGGATTCAACGAGACATTTTGCGCGGTCCAGGCGATCGCCTTTGCGGAGCTATCCACCGAATGCACGACGGCCGCGCCCGCTTGCAGCGCATAGATCGAAAACCCACCAGAATAGCAGAACGTGTTTAGCACCTTCTTTCCGGCGACGTGCTGCGACAGCAATTGGCGATTGTCTCGCTGATCGAGAAAGAACCCCGTTTTTTGTCCTTCCTCCCAGTCCACCGCAAAACGATGCCCATTTTCCAGCACATCACCCAGCCGCTTTTCGCCCAGGTTGGCTTCGCCATACAAGTATTGATTGGCGGGCTGAGCCTTTCCCCCATGCAGCACGGCCGCGCTTTTGTCGTAAACTGCCCGCAGGTCGTCGCCGTAGAGCGTCTTCAGGCAGTTTAAAATGCGATCGCGCTGTTGGGCCATGCCCAGAGAATAGGTCAGCACCACCGCCACGCCGTTATACCAGTCCACAATCAGCCCCGGCAGTCCGTCGCCTTCAGAATTAATCAGGCGGTAGCAGTTGGTCTGATCACTGCCCGCCAGTCCCAACTGTTTTCGCAGCCCATAGGCCTGCTGAAACCGCTCTAGAAACAGAGTATCCAGCGACTCGACGGGCTGAAAGGAGACGACCTTGACCGCGATGCTGCCTGCTCCGAAAAAGCCCGCTGCCAAAAACTCGCCGCGATCGCCATATACCTCAACCCAATCCCCCTCCTGTGCCTCCGGCTCGATACGCTTGATGGCCCCCGAAAAAATCCAGGGATGGAATCGCCGCACAGCATCGGCTTTGTGGTCTCGAAGAATAATGCGAGGAGGCGATACCATGACGGTGAACAGGGTGTGATAGGGAGCCAGTCAACCGACGGGTTGCAATCAATGGGTTGCAATCAATGGGTTGCAATCAATGGGTTGCAATCAATGGGTTGCAATCAATGGGT
>JBDNCP010000253.1:0-4991 GCA_046719575.1 Cyanobacteriota bacterium | reverse complement strand
AAGAACGAAAACCGAAGAACGGAATCTCTTCGCTCTTCTCTCTTTCCTCACTCCCCCTCTCCCCCTCTCCTCCTGTCGGCCATGCCTGAACCCATATTCTACCGTCGCATCCTGCCGCCGCCTGAAACCGAGGCGCAGGCCATCCTGCAAAGCCACTATGCGGCCTACGAGTTTTATCGTGAGGTGCGCTATCGCGAGGCGTTTGAGCAGTATTGCCAGTGGTATGCTGAAACGGCGGCTGCAAATCAGCGGGATCTGACCCAAATGCAGCGGGAGCCAAATCTCTTGGGATGGCTGAACCGACGGCCGGATGAATCTCAACGAATGGAACCTGACCCAGATCGGCCAGACTCGACCCTAGCTGATGAGTTCTAGCTCAGACTCGCGCAGGTGGGCTTTGAATTTTTTGGTGAACTGCACCAGGACTGGGAAATTGGCGCTGATGGCCTTGCCCTGCCAGGTATTTGCCAGTCCGACAACCTCACCTTCTTGCCCTTTGAGGTCAAAGGGTTCGTTGCGATGTTCGGGATGGTGGTAAACAATCACTGATTCAGTCACCCGGACGCGATCGCCAACCTTCATAGTGTTCCAAATGGGGTCTAAACAAAACGCACTGGCTTATGGCAAGCCAGCAACCTTCGAGCAATGCCTGATACGCAAGACGGCATCTCTCATCATCTCACAGGATGATCCTTCAACCTAAGGCTGGGTGTTGATGGAATCTATTGGGTTGCGGGCTGGCTCGTGCGGGGTGGGTTCGCTGACGGGGGCACTGGGCCAGAGGCGCGGCGTTTGGCGAGTGTTCATTTGCCGCCAGATTTGCACCCCTGCGGCTCCCAGCGTTAGCAGCGTGATTCCCAGCAGCAGCAGCGTTGTCCAGCGATTCCCGTAGGGGTTGCTCCGCGAATCGCCCCCGGTGTGCGATGTTGCCTGAGTGGGTGTGTCGAGGGTGTCGTCAAACAGCAGGGCCCGAGAAGCCTGGGATAGCTCCACGTCGGCATCGGGGGCAGGCTGGGGCATGGCAGTGGCGATCGCCCGTTCTGTCATTGTCGGGTCGAACGCAGTCGGGTCGAACGCAGTCGGGTCGAACGCAGTCGGGTCGAAACCCGTCGGGTCGAACAGTTTCGGAGCCTGGGCCGTGACGCGACAGCGCATCACCACCACCGAGGCATTGTCATGCCCATTGCGCTGGTTGGCGTGTTCTAGCCAGGTTTGCACCGCCTGCTGGGGCGTAAGCTGGTCGTTTAGCACAAGCTGCGTCACTTCTGGGCCCAGGGCTTCGACCCAGCCGTAATCACTGAGTCCGTCGGTACATAGCAGCAGCACGCCGTCTTCGTCGAGGATGACGCGCTGCACCGTGGGATAGAGGCGATCGCCCTCGTGAATCCCCAATGCCTGCGTCAGAGCGCCCGCGTTGGGGTGCTTTCGGGCTTCGGCAGCGGTCGTGTGAGACAGACGCACCTCCCGCCCCGCCAGGTCATCGTCCAGCGTGAGCAACTGGCAGCGCTCCGGCGTGATCCAATAGGCACGGCTATCGCCCACATTGAGCAGATAAAGCTCTTGAGCAGTGCCGCCGTTGACCCGTTGGGGCAGATGCAGCGCCAGGGTGAGGGTTGTGCCCATGCGCTGGCGCGACTGGCGATTTTGGCTGTCGTTTTGGCTGGCGATCAGGTTATTCACCACGCGGGCGATCGCCTCTAGCTGTTGCATCACCACGTCCGGCGACAGCACGGTGGTTTCCTCCGCCACTTCATACAGCAGCGCCCGCAGTTGCATGACGAGCGATCGCACGGCCATCTGGCTGGCCACTTCGCCGCCCGCGTGTCCCCCAATGCCGTCGCAGACAATGCCCAGCCCAGAGAGCAGATCCGGCGGACTCTGGAGCCAAGTGAGGCTGGTTTCTGCCGAATGCTGCGCCGGGGGATAGCAGGCATCTTCGTTGTGGGATCTCTGAGCGCCTGCCGTTGTGCCACCAGCCACCGCCAGCTTCAGCGAAAGCTGGGTCGATTGTTGCAGCAGCAGGTCGTTGAGTTGGAGGGCGATCGCCCGCAGTCCTTCGGGTGTGTCGGCGATGGGCTGCTGCATCTGCTCACAGAGCGATCGCACGGGGTCTGCCACCTGACGCGGCATCGTGCCCAGCCAGCCCAGCCAGCCAGCCGCCAGGTCTGCCAGCGACGGATTGCCGCCTGGATGCAACCGATCGGGAATGAGTTCTCGCAGGCGCACCCGCCAGCCCTCGACTCGCAGATTGTCTGGCATCAGCAGGCTAGCCGCCACGCCATAGTCGCGCAGCGGGGCCCACAGGTCGAGGATTTGCCACAACCAGTAGACCTGACGAGTGGGAGAAGCCGCCGCAAAACTGGGGGCGATCGCCGGAAGCAGAGTTCCCGCTGCGTCTACGGGCGCATTTTCCAGCAGCATGAGCCGCTGCCCCCCGTGCCAGCCAAAGCCAAACAGCACAGGCACATGCAGCCGATGGGGAAATAGGTGGAAATAGGGCAACGCCTCTTCGGGCCAGGGCTGGGGCAGGTCAGGCGCAGCGGCAGGCTGCGTATCCAACCAGACTCGCGGCGATACGGCTCGATACCGGCCCGGCGGCGACACATGGGCCGGATTTACCCCCTCGCTCTGCCCCACAACCCAGAGATAGCGATAGATCAACGGCCGCCCACATTTTTCACACAGCAATTGATCCGCAGGATTGTCGTGTTGGCAATTTCCGTGGGCACACTGAATCCGAGTAGAGAGCAGCGCCGCAGACCGACGCGAAGGAGGTGAAGAGGAAATCATAGGCGCGATACAGCGTTGCTGGAGCTAGTGAGGTACATAGGTAATTACGAAACCCGTCTCCCTTGAACTGTCTGACCCGCTTTTCTGATCAATCATTAAGCCATCTTTCAAATCTTCTGATTTTGGAACGGGGTCGTTCAAGATGGAATAAGTCAGGATAAAAGGGAGCAAGGGGCATCAGAGCAAGCCCGACTGGGGCAGACCTTAACTAGCCAAAGATAGCGCCAATTCCAAAAAACGCGACAACTCCTGTCGAATTTTGCAGGTATTCTTGAGTCAACTAAAAACGAACTAACGAACTAAAGGCAAACCGCAAAAAACAGACCGTCCATTTGAGCATGTAAGTCAGCGCGTTCTAGATTTCATCCTCTTCCAAATCATCCAAAATCTGTAACAGCAGTTTGTCCGGGAGGTACTCGATAGAGTCTTCAATCTGGAATCTTGCCAGCGTCTCCTGTAGCTATCCGTGATATCAAAGGTGTCAAGTTGGTATCAAACTTAACCTGTGATAGCTTGTTCGGACTCAAGCTGGGCTAGTGGGTTCTCTGCATTCTCTGCTCTGCATTCGCTTCTCTGTATTCGCTGCTCTGTATTTTTCTTCGTTCTTCAAACGAGAGTCCTCTTCGTACAAAAGGTCTTGTGCAATATCTTGCTAATTGCGAAGTCCCGTAATTGCGAGGTCTTGTGACAAAGCGTTCTCCTCGTGATTGTCTGTCCCTCTCTTTGGCATAACAGCTGATGACCATGAGTCCTAGTGTGATTTGGCTAATTGCAGGCATCGTCCTCTGCATGATGGAGGTTGTGCTGCCTACTGCGTTTGTGGAATTTGTAATGGGAATTAGTGCGCTGATCGTGGCCTTTGTGGCGCTGTCGGTGCCGCAGGTCGGCCTCCAGGTCATGCTCTGGCTGGTGCTGTCGGTGTCGCTAACGGTGCTGTCGCGCCGATTCATTCCGCAGCGGCGATCGCGCCTGATCGAAGACTCCCACGAGGCGCGGACGCTCACCTCAATTCCCCCTGGCGAAACGGGGCGGGTGATCTACGAAGGCAACTCCTGGCAGGCCCGCTGTGAGGACGAGAGCTTGGCGATCGCCGCTGATCAAAAAGTGGTGGTGGTGGAGCGTCGGGGCACCACGCTGATCGTGCTGCCAGAGCATCTGGTGAGTCGCTGAGAATCGACTGCTGAGGGTGAGTCCCGGATTGGTTTCTCTCAACTTGGTTTCTCTCAACTTGGTTTCTCTCAACTTGGATTGTGGAGGTTTTGCATGGAAGGTTTTTTCACCGCTCTGATTGCGCTGGTGTTGGGCACGGCTGGGCTGTCTAGCTCTGTCAAAATTGTTAACCAGGGGAACGAAGCGCTGGTCGAGCGCCTAGGCAGCTACAACAAAAAGCTGAAGCCTGGTTTAAACTTCATTCTGCCGTTTGTCGATCGAGTTGCGTTTCAGGAAACGATTCGGGAAAAAGTGTTGGACGTTCCGCCCCAGGCGTCGATCACCAAGGACAATGTCTCCATTACGGTGGATGCGGTGGTCTACTGGCGCATTGTAGATATGGAAAAGGCCTATTACAAGGTGCAAAATCTCCAGGCGGCGATGGTGAACTTGGTGCTGACCCAGATTCGCGCTGAGATGGGCAAGCTGGAGCTAGATGAAACCTTTACCGCGCGATCGCAGATTAACGAAATCCTGCTGCGAGAGCTAGACACCGCCACCGACCCTTGGGGCGTGAAGGTGACTCGTGTGGAACTGCGCGACATCGTGCCCTCAAAGGCGGTGCAGGAGTCGATGGAGCTGCAAATGTCGGCAGAGCGGCGCAAGCGGGCGGCGATTTTGACCTCTGAGGGCGATCGCGAAGCTGCGGTGAACTCGGCGCGAGGCAAGGCCGACGCGCAGGTTCTCGAAGCCGAGGCAAATCAGAAGGCCGTCGTGCTGCGAGCCGAAGCTGACCAAAAAGCCGCCGTGCTGAAGGCCCAGGCCGAACGCCAGGCCGCCGTACTCAAGGCCCAGGCCACCGCCGAAGCCATCGGTATCGTTACCCAAGCTTTGAAAAACGACCCCCGCGCTATGGAAGCGGGTCAGGTTTTGCTGGCGCTGGGCTATCTTGATATGGGCAATACCATCGGCAAGAGCGACAGCAGCAAGATCCTGTTTATGGACCCCAAGAGCATTCCGGCGGCGCTGCAAGGTATGTTGTCGATGGTGGA
>JBDNCP010000252.1:0-5027 GCA_046719575.1 Cyanobacteriota bacterium | reverse complement strand
TCTTCCCTCTTCGTTCTTCCCTCTCCCAACCTTTAACCTGCACATCTGACCCTCATCCGGGGTACATTGGATTGCGTCTAGTTATTGCTCACTGAGTTATTGCTCACTGAGTTATTGCTCACTGATTCCCTCGATAGGGCAGCGTTTTTTAGGAAATTGGCATGGTGGCGACCCAGGTATTTGATTTGTCGGGTTATTTGGCAGAACGACAGGCGATCGTAGAAGCGGCGCTAGATCAATCCCTTCCGGTGGTCTATCCTGAAACGATCTACGAGGCGATGCGCTATTCCCTGATGGCGGGGGGCAAGCGGCTGCGACCGATTTTGTGCCTGGCAACCTGCGAAATGGTGGGCGGCACGTTGGAAATGGCACTGCCAACGGCCTGTGCGCTGGAAATGATTCACACCATGTCGCTGATTCATGATGACTTGCCTGCGATGGACAATGACGACTACCGCCGGGGCAAGCTAACGAATCACAAGGTCTATGGCGAAGACATTGCGATTTTGGCGGGCGATGGGCTGCTGACCTATGCGTTTGAATACATTGCTGCAAAAACGGCGGGGGTGCCGAGCGATCGCACGTTGCAGGTCATCGTTCATCTGAGTCGGGCGGTCGGCGCAGAAGGGCTAGTGGGTGGTCAGGTGGTGGATCTGGAGTCGGAAGGAAAGCCAGACGTGACCCTGGAAACACTAACCTGGATTCATCGCCACAAGACCGGGGCGCTGCTAGAAGCGTCGGTCGTCTGCGGAGCGATTCTGGCGGGCGCGTCGGCAGAAGATCAGCGGCGGCTGTCTAAATATTCGCAGGACATCGGGTTGGCGTTTCAAATTGTGGACGATGTGCTAGATTTGACCGCTACGCCAGAAGAGTTGGGGAAATCGGTCGGTAAGGACTTGCAGGCTCAAAAAGCGACTTATCCTAGCTTTTGGGGCATCGAAGAATCGAAGCGGCAAGCCGCGCAACTAATCGCCAGCGCCAAGGCAGAACTGTCGCCCTATGGCACTCGTGCCCAGCCACTCTTGGCGATCGCCGACTATATCACTGCCCGCACCCACTAAGACACTCATTAATAAGACACCCACGAAGAGGAGTCCCCTCATGCAGGATTTTGGCCAGGTCTTTCAAAACGTCGTGCTGTGGGTTGCCGTTGCGGCCTGCCTCATTGCCCAAGCGCTAAAGCTCATCGTGGAACTGGTGCGTCATGGCAAGGTCAATTTTCGTACTATTGTCAACACGGGCGGAATGCCCAGCGCCCATTCTGCATTTGTTACGGCACTCGCCTCTGGGGTGGGGCAGTCCTCCGGCTGGGAAAGTCCTGAGTTTGCGGTGGCGGTGGTGTTTGCCATCATCGTGATGTACGACGCGGCGGGTGTGCGACAGGCGGCAGGCAAGCAGGCCCGCGTGCTGAACAAAATCGTGGGCGAATTTTTTGAAGATGCCGAATTTCACGAAGAGCGGCTAAAGGAACTGTTGGGACACACGCCTGTTCAGGTAATTGCGGGCTGTGTCTTGGGCGTGGTCGTCTCCTGGCTGGCCGCAGAGGCCTACTAGGGATGAGGGGTTGGAGGAGGGAGTGTTGGAGTGGGGGAAGAGAGAAGAACGAAGAGAGAAGAACGAAGAGAGAAGAGGTTCCGTTTTTCGTTCTTCGTTTTTCGTTCTTCGTTCTTCGTTTTTTCCGTCCCTCACTCCGTCACCCGTTTACCCGCCCACCGGCCGCAGCCCCGCAATCTGGCGACTATCCACAATCATCGTGACAAAGCCGCGATCGCTCAAATCTTTTAGCAACTCAGCGGCGATCGCCCAATCAGTTGTGCTGGTCACTAGCAGATGCGGGCGCTGGTCGTAGGTGACAACCGTGACGCGGCGACCCGTTGCCTGCTGCACCTGGTTTAGCAAATCGGCACGGTTGTAATGGTTTACCAGCACCGCGTAGCTGATGGGGCCCGGCTGTGGTGTAGGGTTTGGTGTGGGCGCGGTGGCGACGGTGGTAAAAGTGCGATAGCCAAACGCTTGATTCAGATAGTCAGCCCAGTCGCGGGCCAGAGTTGGCGTGGCAAAGCCGCCGATGCGGGTCACGTTTAGCCCCAGATAGTCGCAAATCGTCAGGCTGGCGTTGCGCGGCACGATAGAACGCAGTTGCTCCAGCGTGTTGGGCGTTTGGTTTAGCACCATCACTAGCGTTTCGCTGGACTGGGGCGGCAAGCAGACAGGCAGCGCTTGGGCAATTCTCGTAGGGATCGCTTCGCGAATCGCCCCCGATGAAACCGGACGAGCCTGGGCCCCCACCTCAGCGCTACCTCCACCCAAAATTGCTAAACTGCATAGCGCCACAGTTCCCCAACCCCAAAACCAATCCCGCATATCCCGCTTAATCCTGATGCTGCAACGCTAATCTACTACAGCAGCATAGCCCGCCCTGACCGGATTTTTTTCAAAAAACTTCTCCTCAAGGGTGTTCTCCTTGCTCGACTCCCCTATGCTTCCGCTAACTCTTGTCATCGGCAACAAAAACTACTCTTCTTGGTCGCTGCGCCCGTGGCTGGCGATGCACCAGATGGGCGTGCCTTTTACCGAAATTCGGCTCCCCCTAGATACGCCAGAGTTTCACGCGCAGATTGAGCGCTACTCTCCGTCGCGGCGCGTGCCGGTGCTGCGCCAGGGAGAACTGTTGGTGTGGGAGTCGCTGGCAATTTGTGAATATGTGGCAGAGCTGTTTCCCGATCGCCCTTGGTATCCGGCTGATCCGCAGGTGAGGGCGATCGCCCGTGCAGTGAGCCACGAAATGCACGCCGGATTTGCCAAACTGCGGACGCATATGCCGATGGACGTGCGATCGCGCTATCCAGGAGAGGGACGCGCTCCGGGCGTATCGGCTGATATCGACCGCATCACCACGCTCTGGCGCGAGTGCCGCAGCACCTATGGCAGCAGCGGAGATTTCCTCTTTGGCACGTTCGGCATCGCCGACGCAATGTATGCCCCGGTGGTGTCACGCTTTGTCACCTATGGCGTGGCGCTCGACCCGGTGTGCCAGGCCTATGCCGATGCCGTGTGGGCACTGCCGAGTATGCAGGCGTGGATTACAGATGCTCAACAAGAGACAGAAGTCCTGGCTCACCCATAAGCAGCAGGCAAAGTCGGTGGCTCATTCGTTAGCATGAACGCGGTACAGACCCTTTAGGGGCGTATTTCATCTTCCAGGTCGTCCAAATTTATAAGAAAACCTAATATGGCTAAGGGAATCCTCGGTTGACGGCTTATGATTTTGACTGCTACTGTAAATAAAAAGTTAAAAAAAGCATAGATTCCTTTACACTGCTCATCTGCGCTATCTTTCTACATCTATGGCTGCCCAACAGGTCACCCCATCCGGGCGCTTGGCCTCCATTCAAGGACTCTTCGCAATGCGATCGCTCTCCGGACTCACCCTCTTCTGCGACTTCGACGGCCCCATCATCGACGTTTCCGACCGCTACTACGAAACGTACCTACTAGGGCTTTCAGATGTGCAAGCCCTATATCAAGCGCGTGGTGTTGCGGTTCCGGTGCATTGCCTCAGCAAGGCACAGTTTTGGGACATGAAGCAAAATCGAGTGCCCGATGTGGAAATTGCCATGCGGTCGGGGTTGCAGGGCGACCAGATCGAGAGCTTCCTGAAGCGCGTTGTGGAAATTGTCAACCGTCCTGACCTGCTGCAAAAAGACACCCTCCAGGCAGGAGCGCGGTGGGCGCTGTCGCTGCTGCGGGCCCAAGGGGCGCGGCTGGTGCTAGTGACGCTGCGGTGCCGCGAGCAAGCGACCCAGATTTTGGAGAATCACGGGCTGGTTGATCTGTTCGATGGCATCTGGGGAATGCAGGACGCGGGCGCGGCCTACGCAAACCAAGCGGAGCATAAGACAAGGCTGCTGGCAGAGGCGATCGCCACGATGGGCAGCGGCAACACCGCCTGGATGGTGGGCGATACCGAAGCCGATGTCATCGCAGGCCACGCAGCAGGCATATCCACCATTGCCCTCACCTGTGGCATTCGCAGCCCGTCTTATCTAAAAAAGTTTGAACCGACTCGGCTCCACAGCGACCTGCTCTCAGCGGTTCACTATCTGGTCTATCAGAGCGAAAATTGCACGATGTCTGTTGCCTAAGGGTTTCTGTCGATTCCTCAGCGATTCATCTTGGGCGCAGCATCCGCGCAAAATTTCGTTAGGATCGACTTGGCTGCGTATCTTTACTGAGTGAACCATGTCTCTTGACAATCTGCGCGATCTCTACCAGCAGGTCATCCTGGAGCGCTACAAGAAGCCACGCCACAAAGGCAAAACCAATCCGATAGACCGCTACCAAAAGGGGCATAACCCCTCCTGTGGCGACACCATCGAGCTAACGTTGCACCTGGAAGAGGGCGGCGGGCGGATTGCCGATGTGAAGTTTGAAGGCGAGGGCTGCGCCATTTCGATGGCATCGGCAGACCTGATGGCCGAAGCATTGCGCGGCAAAACCACAGACGAAGCGCTGGAAATGGTGCAAAAATTTCAGGCGATGATGCGCGGCGAAGCCGAATTTCCGACCGACCTCCGCAAACTGAACGTGATGCAGGGCGTGGCGCAATTCCCTGTGCGGATCAAGTGCGCCAACCTGTCGTGGCATACGCTGAAGGCTGCACTGGAAGCCGCGCAGGGCAAACAGCCCGAATTTGTCAGCAACGAGGCAGAGGGCTAGGCACAGGGCTAGAAACTATGGGGTGGTGAGCCGCCCAATTGTTTCGGTGCGCTCTTGGTGGAGGGAGGCGATCGCCATTTGCGCCTGCGGCATCTGTCCCCCCAAGGAATTTGCCCTGACGGAAGCACTGCTGCGCTACGGCAAGCGCCTCCTCGTCCACACCGCCATCATAGAGCAGGTCTGGTCATGGTCAGAGCTTCCTGAAGAAGAAACCATCAAGACCTACATCAAAAACCTCCGCGCCAAGCTCAAAGCCGACAGGTAGAAAGCTTTTGAATAAAGCTTAGAAAACCCACCCTGAATGAGGT
>JBDNCP010000251.1:0-5090 GCA_046719575.1 Cyanobacteriota bacterium | reverse complement strand
TTCGTTCTTCGTTCTTCGTTCTTCCTTCTTCCTTCTTCGTTTTTTCCGTTTTTCCATCTCTTCCCACCATCCCACCACCCGACCACCCTATGCCCTTCATCCTTTTCCCCACCGACCCCCACCTCCCGCCCGACCAGCTTGGCGGCAAGGCGCGATCGCTCTATGAGTTGCAGCATTCGGTAACGGGCGCGTTTCCGATTCCCGACTGGTTTGTGGTGTCGCCAGAAGCCTTTGTGGCGGGGCAAGGTGTGGCGCTGACGGAGGCGGTGAAAGCGGAACTGGCAGGGGCGATCGCCCGCCTTTGCCCAGCGGGTGAATGCGTCGCCGTGCGGTCGTCGGCGGTGGAGGAGGATGGGGCAACGCTGTCGTTTGCGGGGCAGCTAGAGAGCTTTTTGTTTGTGCCGCCGGAGCAGGTGGGCGATCGCACGGTGCAGGTGTGGAGGTCGGCGATGGGCGATCGCCTCTTAGCCTATCGCCAAGAACACGGGCTGACGGAGCCACCCCCGCCGCCCGCCGTGCTGGTGCAGCGCATGGTAAATGCAGAGGTGGCAGGGGTCGCCTTTAGCGCCAACCCAATCACCCATCAGCGGAGTGTCGCCGTTGTGTCGGCCGTGCGGGGCGTGGGGGAAGCGCTGGTTTCCGGCGAATCCGATGCCGACACCTGGACGGTGAATCGAGAAGGCGACATCACCTCCGCGCAACTGCAAGATCCGGCAAATCCGGTGCTGACTCCGGCGCAAGTGCGCGACATCGCCCAGCTTGCCCGCCGCGCCGAGCGACACTTTGCCCGCCCACAGGATATTGAATGGGCGATCGCCCAGGGTCAGCTTTACTTGTTGCAATCGCGCCCCATCACCACGCTGCGCGGCCAGCCCGACCCCGACGACCGTCTAGTCATCTGGGACAACAGCAACATCGCCGAAAGCTATGGCGGCATCACCACACCGCTCACCTTTTCCTTTGCCCGCCGTGCCTACGAAGCGGTGTATCGGGAATTTTGCCGGATGATGGGCGTGTCTGAAACAGCCATTTTGCAACACGACAACACCTTTCGCTGTATGTTGGGACTGGTGCAGGGGCGAATTTACTACAACCTGCTGAACTGGTATCGCGTGCTGGCGCTATTGCCCGGATTTCGAGTAAATCGCCGCTTTATGGAACAGATGATGGGCGTGAAGGAGGAGCTACCCGCTGATGTACTCGCCACACTCCAGCAAGCCACCGCCCAGGATAAGTTCCGCGATAGCCTGCGCCTGATCAAAACGCTGCTGGGGCTGGTGAAAAATTATCTGACCTTACCTGGTCAGATTCACCGCTTCTATGCCCGCCTCGACCATGCCCTCAGTCTGCCCGCCGAGTCGCTAGACACCCTCCGCGCCGAAGAACTCGTTGCCCATTACCACGATCTGGAACGCCAGCTTTTGACGCGCTGGGACGCGCCCCTGGTCAACGACTTCTTTGCCATGATCTTTTACGGCGTGCTGCGAAAGCTGACTGCTGCCTGGTGCCACGACACCGCCGGAACCCTGCAAAACGACCTGATCAGCGGCGAAGGCGGCATGATCAGTGCCGAACCCGCCCGCCGCATCCAGCACATGGCGCACACCGCCGCCCAGTCGCCTGCCCTCGTCGCCCTGCTGCAAACAGGCTCCCTCTCCGAAATTCGCGCCAAACTCGCCGCCTTTCCCGCCTTCCAGGCGCAATACGAAGACTATCTGGCCAAATTTGGCGATCGCTGCCTGGAAGAACTCAAACTCGAAAGCCCCACCCTGCAAGATGACCCGCTGATGCTGCTGCGCTCTGTCGGCAGTTTGGCAGCCGTTCGGGGGCAGGAGGCGGTCGCAACGGAGCCTGCTGTTTCACCGGCCCAACCCTCCCTGCGTCATCGCGCCGAAGCCCACGTCCACCAATCCCTCAAGTCCTCCCCTCTAAAGCGGCTCCTGTTTAACTGGGTGCTGGGCAATGCCCGGAGCCGGGTGCGCGATCGCGAGAATTTGCGCTTTGAGCGGACTCGCGTGTTTGGGCGGGTGCGGCGGATTGTCGTGGAGCTGGGTCGCCGCTTTTATGCCGAGGGCTGGCTGGATGATCCGCGTGACGTGTTTTATCTGGAGCTAGACGAACTCTTTGGTAAGCTCGACGGCACCGCCACCTGCCACGACCTGAATGCCCTCGCCCGTCTCCGTCGCGCCGAATTCGACCGCTTTCACCAGGAACCCGCACCGGGCGATCGCCTCCAAATTCCCCCAAACCCCAACTTTTCCGCTCCCTCGCTCCAACCCACCGACTCACCCACCCTCCACGGCCTCGGCTGCTGCCCTGGCATCGTCCGTGCCCCCGTCCAGGTCATCACCGACCCCAAAACCGCCGTGCTAATACCGGGCAGCATTTTGGTGGCAGAGCGCACCGATCCGGGCTGGATCATGCTGTTTCCGGCGGCGGCGGGCGTATTAGTAGAAAGAGGAAGCTTACTCTCCCATGCGGCGATCGTGGCGCGAGAGATGGGCATTCCGGCGATCGTCTCGATTCCCGGTGTCACCACGGCGCTGAAAACGGGCGACTGGGTAGAAATGGACGGCAGTGCGGGAACCATTTTGCGGGTTTCTGCCGTCGAAGTTTTGCAGGAGGGCGCAAACGCATGTTGAGCAGGGTAGACGACGAAACCGAAGAACCGACGGGCGACCTGAGCGCTCACGCGCCACGCAAGACACCGCCAAACCCCATTCCCACCCGCCCCGATTCGGAAGTGCAGCAGCGGGCGGACTTCTCCTATATTCGCTATGCCCAGTGCTGGGAAGATGCGGAGATTTTGCTAGCGGCACTAGACATTCGCCCCGGCGACACCTGTTTGGCGATCGCCTCTGCGGGGGACAACGCGCTGGCCATGCTCACCCAACACCCAGCGCGAGTTATTGCCCTCGATCTCAACCCCGCGCAGTTGGCCTGTTTGGAACTGCGGGTGGCGGCTTATCGAGAGCTAGAGCATGAAGAACTGCTGGTGCTGATGGGTTCGCGCCCCGGCAACAACCGACCGGAACTCTATCAGCGCTGTCGCAGCCAGCTTTCGCCCGACGTGCGCTATTTTTGGGATACCCACTCCGCCGAAATCGAGCAGGGCATCGGCCACGCGGGCAAATTCGAGCGATATTTCGACCTGTTTCGCCGTCGCGTGCTGCCGCTGGTGCATTCCCGTCGCCAGGTAGCGCGGCTATTGCAGGGTGGCCCGCCGGAGCAGTGCGAGCAGTTTTATCGGCGCGAGTGGGATACCTGGCGCTGGCGGCTGATGTTTCGGATTTTCTTTTCGCGGTTTGTGATGGGGCGGATGGGGCGCGACCCCAGCTTCTTTAAATACGTAGACGGGGACGTGGCCAGCCGCATCCTCAACCGCACGCGCTATGCCTTGACCCAGCTCGACCCGGCCGAAAATCCCTATTTGCAATGGATTCTGACAGGGCAACACCTGACGGCACTGCCCGTCGCGCTCCAGCCCGAACATTTCGACACGATTCGCGCCAATCTGCATCGACTAGAGTGGCACTGTTGCTCGCTAGAGGAGTATCTGAAGCGCCTACCCCAGGGGGCGATCGCCCGTTTTAATCTGAGCGATATGTTTGAATATCTGTCGCTGCACAACTACCATCATCTACTGCATCGACTGGTGCAAGTGGGCAAACCCGGCGGCCGCCTGGTGTATTGGAATATGCTGGCTCCCCGCAGCCGTCCTGCTGGCATGGCCGACCAGTTGCGCCCGCTGTCCGAACTGGCCGAAGCCCTGCACCGTCAGGACAAAGCCTTTTTCTACAGCGCCTTTGTGGTCGAGGAAATTTGCTAAAGCCAGTTGCCCCTTAACCGCGACTCCCCGCTCCCCTCAAACCGGGTTACAATCTGTTACAAACAAGACTTACGCAGTTGAGCGATTGTGTGGGCGCGTCGCGCCTACACAATCGCTCGAAACCACAAGACACCGCACGAAGTGCGTAAGTCCTGACCAATACAAACGGTATCTTGAAACGGCTGTACTCGTTCCATGTGAGGCGCGATCGCCCTATGCCCGTCCGCAACGACACCATTTTTGAGCGATTTCTGGCTCCGGTCGTCAAAACCTTCTTGATCGACCGAGACGCGATTCTGCGCTATTACCAAAGCCGCGACTGGGAGCAAGAGAGCGATCGCCTCCGCAACCCAGCGGTAGATTATCCCAGCTATTACAGCAGCCAAAACTTTCACAGCATCGAAGGCGGCTATCTCAACCTGCAAGCAGCGCTGTCCTACGACCCAATTACGCAATATGCGCTGCCGCCGAATGAAACCTGGGTCCGCAAAGCGCTGATCGAGCGGGTGCAGGGCAACCCCCGCCGCATTCTGGATTTGGGCTGCGGCACGGGCACCAGCACGCGGATGCTAAAGCGGGCATTTCCCCAAGCAGAGGTGATTGGGCTGGATCTGTCGCCCTACATGCTGGCGGTGGCAGCGGATAAGGCGAAGGGCGATTGCCTCGACATCCAGTTTTTCCACCAAAACGCTGAGCATACGGGCTTTCCCGATGCCAGCTTCGATCTGGTCACGGCCACGCTCCTGTTTCACGAAACGCCGCCGGAAGTTGCCCAAGCCATTCTGCGCGAAGCCTTTCGCTTGCTGACGGTGGGCGGGCAGGTGCTGGTGCTAGACGGCAACCAGAGCGTCATCCGCCAGACCGAATGGCTCACCGAAATTTTTGAAGAACCCTACATCAAAGCCTACGCCGCAGGCAGCGTCGATGCCTGGATGGGCAACGCCGGATTCGGAGCCGTGCAGACCGAAAGCCTGTGGGTGATTCATCAAATTACCTGCGGCGTGAAACCCATTGCAGGACAGCAGGTACGCTCGGTGGAATTTGCCAAGCCCCTGAGCGAGGGCGATCGCCAATGGGCCTGGAACTGGGGCAGCGAGTCTGTGAGGGGATGATGAGATGATGTGAAGAGGGGTGGAAAAAACGAAGAGAGAAGAACGAAGAACGAAAAACGAAGAACGAAAAACGAAAACCCCTCTTCGTTCTTCCCTCTTCCCTCTTCGTTCTTCTCTCTTCCCTCTTCCCTCTTCCCTCTTCCCTCTTC
>JBDNCP010000250.1:0-5120 GCA_046719575.1 Cyanobacteriota bacterium | reverse complement strand
GGGTTGCAATCAATGGGTTGCAATCAATGGGTTGCAATCAATGGGTTGCAATCAATGGGTTGCAATCAATGGGTCAATTGACCAGAGCGCACCTTCCACTATACAGTGCCCGATTTTTCTTGGTTTTGGCACTCCGCCGCGCAAGTTTTAGAATTTTATTTCTTTGTAGCGTTATAACTGCAACAAATGTGCCCACACTAAAAGCACAGCTACAGCGTTTTTGAAGCGCGTTTTTGAAGCGAAGGAAGGCCACGAGCGGTCAAGCAACCCCTATCTTTCATCGGGGCAGCGCGGATCTTGCCCCGCCCAAAAATGTGCCGACTTTGCCTACTCAGAAGCAGTCCGTTTCAACCTGCAATTAAGTAACACAGTCAGTCAAACAGCAGCCAAGGATGGTTATGGACATTGTACTGCCGGAACTAAAACACATCAATCGCCAGTTGGCCAGCCTGGAGCGGCCCAAGAAGCCCAAGATGCTGGTGGTCGATGACGAACCGGACAATTTGGATTTGCTCTATCGCACGTTCCGGCGTGACTTTCACGTGCTGCGAGCCGAGAGCGGCGTGATGGCGCTGGAGGTGCTGGCCGCCGAGGGCGAAGTGGCGGTCATCATTTCCGACCAGCGAATGCCCGAAATGAAAGGCACCGAGTTTCTGAGCAAGACCGTACCCCAGTTTCCCGACACGATGCGGATTATCCTCACCGGGTTTACCGACGTGGAGGATTTGGTGGACGCGATCAATTCTGGACAGGTTTACAAGTACATCACCAAGCCCTGGGACCCCAACGAGCTAAAAGCCGTAGTGCAGCGAGCAGTGGAGACCTACGATGTGCAAAAGCATCGCATGGAAGAACTACGCCGTGCCCAGTCGCAAACGATTCTGCTAGGAACGCTGGTGAAGGTGACCCAGGAGGCGACCGGGCTGGAGCAAGCGCTGGAGGCGATCGCCAAGACCTTTGGCGAAACCTATGAGGCCGACGGCTGCACGCTGCAACTGGTGGAATCGGGTAAACTTGGCACACTGCAAGGCAGCTATGGCGCTGCCCTGCCGTCGTTGGGCGATGACCCGGTGGTGCAGGAGGCGATCGCCACTCAAAAGCCCCAGGTCAAGGTCAATGAAAGCGCTGAGGAGGGTGTGTTGGCGCATTTGGTGCTGCCGGTGCTGTTCCAAAGTGCCAGCATTGCCGTGCTGTCGCTGCGCTGGGGCAAGCCCTTCTCGCTGCAAGAGGACGAACTGCTGCGCCTGTATCTGGCGGCTCAGCAAATTGCGCTGGCGCTGACCTGTGTGCGGTTTGGGAAAGACTGGTGCGTGGCGGCGTGAGGGAAGAGGGAAGAGGGAAGAGGGAAGAACGAAGAGGGAAGAGGTTCCGGTTTTCGTTTTTTTGTCTCTCTCCCATTACTCCACAGCGCTGGGCGGGCCCACTAGTGATACGTACGGCTCGATGAAATAGCACTGGGCGGCGGCTTGGATCTGGTCTGGCGTAATCTGGGCGATCGCCGTTTGGAATTGTGTATCAAAGTCGATGCCCAGTCCCAAGGTTTCATACCAGCCATAGATTTGGGCAATCTGGGCGTTGGTCTGCTTGCCCAGGGCATATTGCCCCAGCAGTTTGTTTTTGGCAGATTGCAGTTCGTCGTCGCTCAGCGGCTCGGCGGCGAGGCGGTGGACTTCGCGGTGCAGTCCGTCGAGGGCGATCGCCACGTTGCCCGGAGCCGTGCCCATATAGGCGATGAACTGGGACGTGTCGAGGCGGGTGGGATAGTAAGCCGACACTTCGTAGGCGAGGCCCTGCTTTTCGCGCAGTTCCACAAACAGGCGGCTCGACAGTCCGTTGCCCAAATAGGTGCTGATTAGCTTTAGCGCCATGTAGTCGTCTGCATGAACCGCCGGAGCCAGATAGCCCAGCATAACGATCGCCTGCTGGGTGTCTTGGGCCGTCACGACGCGGTGCGGATTCGACCGGACGGGCGGCGTGGGTGGATAGAGCAATGGCAAGGGTGCGCCAGTTTCATCCGTCGGGGGCTGCCAGTCGCCAAAGGCTTCTGAGACGAGGGCGATCGCCTCGTCGGGGGTGATCCGTCCCGTAATGCTGATCACGAGATTATCGGGGCGAAAGTGGGTCTGGTGAAAGTGCAGCAGGTCGGCACGGGTCAGCCGCGCCACGGTTTCCTCAGTGCCCAGCCCTGGCAGCGCGTAGGGATGGTCGCCATACATTGCCTGCCGGAGTTGCTTTTGGGCCACGGCGAAGGGCTGTTCTTGCATCGAGCGGATGCCCTGGAGCGTCAGCCGCTGTTCTAGCTCCACTTCGGATTCTGGGAAAGAGGGCGATCGCAGCAGTTCTGCCGCCAGCATCAGCATTTCGGCAAAATCCCGCGACACCGTTTTCAAACTCAGGAGACAGTAATCGGGCGACGAATCCGTCCCCAGACTTGCGCCCACCGACTCGATTTGTTCGGCAATCTGCATCGAGGACTTTTGAGTCGTCCCCTTCGTCAACACTGAGGTCAGCAGGTGCGATACACCCGACTGCTCCGGCGCTTCATAGCGACTGCCCACCCGCACAAACAGCCGCGCCGCCACAATATCAGCCGCCGAATTCTCTGTCGTCAGCACAACCAGACCGTTGCTGAGAACTGTCCGGTGAAGAGGCAGCGCAGTGGGTTGGAGGGTGGAATTGGGCATTTGGAGGGGATGAGGGGGATGGGGTGTTGGAGAGGGAGTGATGGGGTGTTGGAGTGAGGGAAGAGAGAAGAACGAAGAGAGAAGAGAGAAGAACGAAGAAAGAAGAGGTTCCGTTTTTCGTTTTTCGTTTTTTCCGCCCCATCACGCCATCACTCCTCTATCGGCCGCAGCGTCGTCACAGCATAGTGGCAAGGCGAGAGATATTGACTGGCAAGAGAATGCAGGTCTTCGGCCTGGAGACTCTGGATGCGGTCGGGATAGGTGACCGATAGCTCCGCCTGGGCAATAGTGTTGTAATAGCCATAGAGGCCGGCAAGCTGGCTAGAGGTCTCGGTGGAAAAAGCGTAGTCGTTGCACAGCAGGCGCTTGACCCGGTTTAGCTCTGCCTCGGCAATGGGGGCGGCGCTGAGAACCGAGAGGCGATCGCCCACAATCGCTTCCACCACATCCAAATATTCTGGCTCTAGCCAGGCGGTGATGGTAAACAAGCTGGAGTCTCGCTGGAGCGAAAAGCTGCTG
Organism: Cyanobacteriota bacterium; assembly: GCA_046719575.1. Lineage (GTDB taxonomy): Bacteria > Cyanobacteriota > Cyanobacteriia > Elainellales > Elainellaceae > Thermoleptolyngbya. The sequence continues at coordinate 1,917 of JBDNCP010000250.1, read as the reverse complement.
CCAATATCGTGAACCAACTGCCGCTCTTCTCGCAGCTCTCGCACCAGGCGCGACGTGCGCCCGCCCGCCAGCATCACCGACAGCACATCTAGCCCGTAGGCGCTCTGGAGCTGATCCACACCCGGCCCCACCCACGCCATCATCAGCCGCGCCGTTTCCAGGCGGGGCAACCGCAGTTGTTGCCGCCGGATGCCCGCCAGCGGCGGTTCTGCTTCGGTAGAAATTTTGGGAAAATCGACCGCTGGGGCAAAGTTTGAAAACGCCTGACGCGCCAGGTCAATCGCATAGGCTGCGTCCAGATTGCCCACAATCACCACGGTCATTCGCTCCGGCTGATAGTGGGCACGATGGAACGAGCGCATTTCTTCTGGCCGCAGCGCCATCAGCCGCTCCACATCACCCAGCACCGATCGCCCATAGGGATGCGTCTGATATACCGTTTCCGATAGCGCCTGAAACCCCAGCCAATCGGGATCATCTTCAGACTGGCGCAGTTCTTCCAGCACCACGTCCCGCTCTCGCTCAAACTCGTCGTCGGGAATGGCTGCTCGCAGCAGCAGCTCTGCCAGGCAGGGCAGCGTGTCGGGCAGAGATTCGGCGGTGGTGTTGATGAAAAAGTGGGCGTAGTCGTGACTCGTCGCTGCATTGGTGACGCCGCCGTAGTTTTCAATCACATAGTCAAAGTATCCGGGCGGTAGCTGCTCGGTTCCTTTGAAAATCATGTGTTCCAGGAAATGGGCTACGCCAGCCCAAGGCTCTGGTTCGGCGATCGCCCCTGCCCGCACCCACACGTCCACCGTGACAACGGGTGTGGGAACCTGTTGATGAATAATCGTTAGCCCATTTTCGAGGGTGTAGCGCTGGGCAGGAAACTGGGCAATCTGGGTCGAAAGAAGTGTGGTCAAGCGGCTGACGATCCTTGACGGAAGATTCTTGGGTAAGAAGAATTTGAATAAAAGAAGAATTTGAATAATTTTAACTATACTAACGCCTTCTGTTCGCTTTGCCGATCTGTCCTCATCGCCACAGAAATCGCCATGAGAGGGCTAATCGTTTCATCCGTGCCGTAGCGAATCACACTGCACAAACACCGGCCCGTACCAGTACAATTCAAGCTATCCGCCCTTTACTGAATCTCGATTAGGACGTTTTCCCAATGACGCAGTATCACACGGACGCAATCACCAACGGCAACGGTCATGTTGGCTCTGAGCCGGTGATCCTGGCTGAAAATGTGGAGAAGTGGTACGACAACAACTTCCATGTGCTGCGCGGGGTTAGCCTGACGGTGCAAAAAGGCGAAGTGGTGGTGGTGATGGGCCCTTCCGGTTCGGGCAAGTCTACCTTTATTCGCACGTTCAACGCACTGGAAAGCTATCAAAAGGGCAAGATCGTCATCGACGGCATTCACCTGTCGCACGATTTGAAAAATATTGATGCCATTCGCCGCGAAGTCGGCATGGTGTTTCAGCAGTTCAACCTGTTTCCCCATCTGTCGGTGTTGCAAAATGTGATGCTGGCTCCGATCTGGGTGCGTCGCTGGCCCAAGGCCCGCGCCGAGGAAAAAGCCCTCCAGCTCCTAGAGCGGGTGGGCATTTTGGAGCAGGCGAAGAAGTTTCCGGGGCAACTTTCGGGTGGGCAGCAGCAGCGCGTGGCGATCGCCCGCGCTCTGGCGATGGAGCCAAAAATCATGCTGTTTGACGAACCTACTAGCGCCCTTGACCCAGAAATGGTGCGCGAGGTGCTAGACGTGATGCGAACCCTGGCACGATCGGGCATGACGATGGTCTGTGTCACCCACGAAGTCGGTTTTGCCCGCGAGGTGGCCGATCGCGTGGTGCTGATGGCGGACGGGCTGTTGGTGGAAGAGGGTACGCCCGAAACCTTTTTCAATAATCCCAGAGAGGAGCGGACGCA
>JBDNCP010000025.1:0-39484 GCA_046719575.1 Cyanobacteriota bacterium | reverse complement strand
CCTGTTTGACTGACCCATCTTTTGCCCACCCTGCGGGAAGCAAACGACAACCCCCAACCCCTTCTCCCTTTTTTGGCTAAGGGGCTGGGGGTTGAGGGAAAGGATTGGTCAGTCAGTGGATTCGGCTACACAAACTGGAAGGCGCTGCTGTTGAGGTTGAGCTTGCCGCTGCCCTGCACGACGGCAATTAGCTCATCAGTTTTGCCTGTTTCCAGAAAGATCGCTGTGCCCTTGCCTGTGGGCGATGCGCCCAGGCGATAGTCTGACGCTTTGCCGTGGAGTTGGATGGCATCCTGCTTGTGGTTAAAGTCTTTGATCAGCGCGTAGTCCTGGAGTCCGGCGCGGCTGCGATTGCCGTCGTTGTAATAGACCTGCTGGCGATCGCCCAGCACGAACAGATCGCGTCCGCCGCCACCCGTGAGTTGGTCAAGTTCGTTGCGTCCTGGTGTGCGCGTGTCTGGGTTGATGCCGATTAGAATGTCGTGCCCGCCGCGTGCATTGATGCGGTCATTGCCTCGCAGCCCTACCAGCATCTCGCCTGCATTCGTTCCGGTGAGCGTATCTTTGCGGTTGCTGCCGCGCAGGGTTCGCAGGCCTGGCACGGGTGGCAGAGATGGATCATCGACCGACGGCAATCCTGGCTGGGGGCCGGGGCGGTTGCCACCGGGCGGCCGGGTGTTGGGGCGATCGCCACCCGGTGGGGTGCCGCCTGGCGGATTGCCCGGTTCGCCGCCCTCTGGGCCCGGTTCGCCGCCCATTGGCTGGTCGTCATCGAGAATCGTCACCGTTGTTTGCGTGTTGCCGCGCAGGAGGCTGCGACCGCCAGCCACCTCCACCAATCGCAGTTCCAGCGTTTCATCACCTTCCACCAGCCCGTCTTGCACAATTGGAATCTGAATCGTTTTGTGAGATTCGCCGGGGCGAAAGTTGACAAATTCGGCATTGGGCAGCCTGTAGTCCTGTCCGTTGGTTGCCGTGCCGCCCGCCACTTCCAGCACCACACTAGAAGCAATCTGCAAGTTGCCCGTGCGAGTGATAGTGACTTCTGCGCCCACCGGAGCGCCGTTTTCCCCAATTGTGTAAGTCGGTTGACCAAAAGACACCTCCGCCGCCACCTCAAACCGCTGAGCATAGATGCTGTACCTGTATCTGTTCACGCCTCCTAACTCGCCCTGCCAAGTGACGACAAAATCGCCATCCGGCTGCATGGCAACAGTGGGAGAGGGGCGATACCCTACAGGGGTGGAATTGACCAGGAGGGCATCGCTGAGGGGCACGCCGTCGGCGCTAAAGCGGCGAACGTAAATCTTAGCTGTCGATTCATCGTCTCTTTCCAGCCAGGCCACCACAAAGTTTCCGGCTGCATCCATATCCAGGCTAGGCAGGTCAGCTTCCGGCGTTGCGCTGATTGAAATTTCATTGCTAAGAGGGCGACCCGCTGCATTGAACCGCCGCGCCACGATGCCTTTGACCCCGCAATCCCACACAACAACGAAGTTCCCTGCTGCGTCCATGCTCACGACCGAGCTGTCTTGCCGTCCTATTGTGACGGGGTTGACGGGGATTTCTGCGCTCAGCGCTATCCCAGCCGCATTAAACCGACGGGCGTATACGTTAAAGCCGCTGCTGTCTTGGTCAAAGCTAGACCAGGTAATGACAAAGTTGCCTGCGTCATTGACAGCGATCGCCGGGTCAAGCTGATCCTTTTGCGTAGTGATGTTCACCAGAAATTCCCTGCGAGCGGGCAAGCCGTCGGCATTAAACAGGCGGGCATAAACCCCAGAGCCGCTGCCGTCTTGACCCTGGCTGACCCAGGCGACGACATAGCTGCCGTCGGGTCGGATGGCGATCGCTGCATCAGTCTGCTCGCCGGAGCGCTCTATGCCAAAGAAGCCCGGACGGCGATCGCCCGATGCGTTGAAGCGGGATACCGAAATATCAGCGCTATAGGTTCTTTCGTTTTGTAGGGTTTTGGCAATTGCAATATCGCCGTTGGGGCCGATGGCGATCGCAGGCAGCGTCGCCTCTTGAGACAGCAGAAGGCGATCGCCCAGCGGCGTGCCATCCCTGCGAAATCGGCGGACGTAGACACCGGAGCTATTTGAATAATCTTCCCAAGCAACTGTGAAGTTGCCATCTTTATCGGCTCCTATCACAGGTAAAGACTGGTTGCTGCTTGGGCTTAGCGCAACATGAAACTCTTCTCCAGCTTTGATTGCTGACATACTGTTTGCTCCTATCAATACTTATTGCCGGACTTAGGTTTGACCTGATGGACTTTTAATTCGTCTGGACTTCTAAAAAGCTGAACCAGCGAATTCCAGGCTGCGTTCAGAAATGCCTTTGCAGAGTCCTTCTCTTTGGCATTCTTGATTGCGTTCAGCATTGCGGTCTGAGACCTGAGATTGACCATGTAGAGTTTCACGATGAAAGTCCTCCTTAAGGCATGAATTGCTGTTGAAGTAACCGCTTCCAGTCCGCTGGCAGAAAAAAAGACAATAAACCTCTTGCATGAATGCTGTTTTGAGGGCGTGAATCGTGGCGCGGCGGCACTGCGCCACGATTCACGCAAGAAGTCTAATGATCCCCTGTGCGCCTGCTGGAGCGCTGGCGCGGTGATAGCGCTGATAATTTTGCTGTGCGAAATGTTGCAAGACTTCGGTTTGGTCGGGCGGGCGAAACTTCTCTCGTCCGCCGACCTGTTTTAGTAAGCTAGCCGGGCCATCATCAGCACGTCGGCATATCGGCCCGCCCGAAAGCCGTAGTCTTTCATCACCCCCTCCGGCACGAAACCAAACTTTTTGTAGAGGGCGATCGCCGCTTCGTTGTCGGTATAGACCAACAATTCCAGCCGATGCAGGTTTAGCACCTGATCTGCCAGGTCAACGGTCGCTTTCATCAGCGCTGTGCCAATGCCCTGTCCCTGAAAGTTGGGATGCACGGCCACCGCGCCCAGATGTCCCACATGACGCAGGCGCGGATGCGGGCTGACATCCAGCCCCAGCGTGCCCGCCACGCAAAAATTGCTAATGGCGACCAAGGTGGAGTGCCCCTCAGCCGGGTGCATCACCCGCTGATACATGGCATCACTCGTCACGTAGGGCAGTTCGTTGGTATGAGCCACAATGTCGGGATGGGTCAAGAGCTGGTGTAGCTCGTTCACGTCTTCTATCTGGGCGTGGCGAACGACGACTGCGCTGGCTGCTGGATAGGCGGGCTGCTGGGCGGGAAAGTAGGAGGAGATTTCCGAAGGGGCGATCGCCCGAAAGGAATTTGATTTGGGCTGAGTAATCATGATGTTTCTATGATTAAGTATTTGGGACTGGTGATGAGTATGAAGTTGCGGCGGGTGGCGGATGAACGTTCCCACCCATCAAGCAGGAACGTTCACAAGCCTTTTTTGAAGTCGAAAATTGCCAGAAATTTGGCATTTATGGATAGCGTGAGCTACTTGAAACTCAAAGTGAAACGATGCAAAAACTATGCAGAAACTATGCGAAAACCATGCGAAAACTATCCAGAAACTATCCAGAAACTATCCAGAAATCATGCAGAAACTACAGAACCGCCGAAAACTGCCGGACGTAAGAATTTCCCAGAAATCGAAGCACCACGGGCTGAGAATGTTGCGGCGCTAATGCGACTGCATGAGCCATCGGAATGGCGTAGTAAACTCCTCGATATCGAGCCAATTTCACCTCGGCGCTGTTCACACTTGTCCCGTTAGACAATGCGGCATTGAACTGGTCGTAAGGTATTCCGCGATAGATCAGTTTCATGATAGAAAGTCTCCTGAAGATTCAAGATTACAGGGTTAGGATTGCAGCGAACCGTACTCGATCATCAGAAGGGCATTTACATCAGATTTGGCTCTGTAGAATTAGCGTTTTAGAGCCGTTTCTATGAAGCTGTTTCTGTGAAAATCGCCTCTGATGTCTCTAACGATAGAGGCAAGTTTTGAGCCTGTCTTTGCAGAAAAGTATGGACTCAGGTATGGAGTACCCCAGCCGAAAAGTATGGCGCAGGGCATAGGGCTGTGCTTGCAACACCTCCCACTAGGGGACGATCCCCGCTAAAATCAACTAATTGCGACAAAAACATCGAGACTCTTGTCCTGAGACATCGTTCCTATGGAGCTTGAGCAGGTCATCGCTAGCATTAACGCCACCCTGCTGCCCAGCCACCACCGCACCCTGACAGACCTGGAAATGGAGTTATTGCGGGGAGCATGGGATGACTTGACTTACGAGGAAATCGCAGACGCTTCGGGCTACTCCCTCAACTACTTGCAGCGCGACATCGGCCCCAAGTTTTGGAAACTGCTGAGCGACACCTACGGCTGCAAGCTCAACAAAACCAACGCTAGAGCGATCCTTACCCGCTTCGCGCAAGAAGCTCAAACGCCTTCTGTTCAGCCGCTCCCAGACTTTCTTGCCTCCTCTTCTCTGCTCACCTCACCCAAGGCTGACTGGGGCGAAATCATTGACGTGTCTACCTTCTATGGACGCACCGATGAGCTAAACACGCTAACAGGCTGGATTCGGGGCGATCGCTGTCGGCTAATTGCACTGGTCGGCATGGGCGGCATCGGCAAGAGCGCACTGGCAGCAAAGATTACCCAAACGCTGCAATACGAGTTTGATCGCATCATCTGGCGATCGCTCCGCAATGCCCCGCCCCTGGAATTGCTGCTGGCAGAACTGGTGCCTTTTCTGTCGCAGCAGCAAGACACCCAGGCAAAGCCAGAAAGATTGCTCCATTGGCTCCGCACTCATCGCTGTTTGCTGATTCTGGACAATGTGGAAACGATCATGCAGGCGGGCGATCGCGCCGGATATTACCAGCCAGATTATGAAAACTATGGCGATTTGTTTCGACTGTTGGGCGAAACGTCGCACCAGAGTTGTGTGCTGCTGACCACGCGAGAAACCCCCGCAGAGGTGGGTATGCTGGAAACGTTGGACGGGCCAGTGCGCCTGCTGTCGCTGAAGGGGTCGGCGGAAATGGCGCTGGCGCTGCTAGAATCTCGCGCTCTGATCGGCACGGATGAAGAGAAGCGCCTGCTCTGCGAGTTCTATAATTGCAGTCCGCTAGCAGTCAAGCTGATTTCTTCTTCGATTCAAAGCCTGTTTGACGGCAGCATAGCGGCATTCTGGCAAGAAGAAGTGAAGGTGTTTAACGGCATTCGTCGGCTGCTCGATCAGCAGTTTGAGCGATTGTCGCATTTAGAGCAGACGATTATGTATTGGCTGGCGATCGACCGCGAGTGGGTGTCGCTGGACGAGCTAATGACCGATCTGGTGCCGCCTGTGTCGCGGGCGAGCCTGCTAGAGTCTCTGGAGTCGTTGAGCTGGCGATCGCTCATCGAAAAAAATCAGGGCCGCTATACGCAGCAGCCTGTGGTCATGGAATATGTCACGTCTCAGTTCATCCATCAGGTTTCGACGGAACTGGTTACGTGCCGATTAAACTTCTTTGCCCGGTTCGCGCTGGCGAAAAATTCCATTCGTGACTACATTCGCGAAAGTCAGATTCGCGTGATTCTACAACCTGTTCTTAATCACCTCCAGACTGCGTTCAGTCAGCGCGATCTATTGCGACAGCAGTTCTGCAAAATTCTGAAACAACTCCGACAGGGATGCTGCTATCCTAACTGCTACAGCGCGGGTAACTTACTCAATCTTATGGGTCAATATGACCTGGATTTGACGGGATATGATTTCTCTGGCTTGACGCTGCGCCATGCCCATTTGCAAAAACGCAATCTGCACAAAGTGAACTTCACCCAAGCGCAGTTTATTGACCCTGTTTTTACCCACACGCTGACTTCTATTTTTGCGGTTGCTTTCAGTCCTGATGGAACGCTGCTCGCCACAGGAGAAAGCACGGGCGAGATCCACATCTGGCGCACGGGCGACACGCAGCCGCTCTTGGCCCTGAATGGTCACGCGAATCGGATTCTGTCGGTTAGCTTTAGCCCGGATGGATGCTGGCTAGCCAGCGCCAGTGCCGACAGCACCATCAAGCTGTGGGATTTGGACTCTGGGGCGATCGCCGCGACGTTGACCGGGCATACGAACGGTGTTTGCTCGGTGCGCTTTAGCGCTGACCAGTCCCGCCTAGCCAGTGCTAGTCTGGATGGCACGATTCGCCTGTGGGACGTGCAAACGGCGCAATTGCTTCATGTGCTGGATGGGCATACTGACTGGGTGTGGGGCGTATGCTTTAGCCCGATTGCGGGGTCTCTGCTGCTGGCTAGCGGCAGCGCCGATGCCACCGTTAAGCTCTGGGATGCGGCATCGGGGAAACTGCTGCAAACACTGGAAGGGCATGGCGATCGCATTTGGTCAGTGCAGTTTAGCCCGGACGGTCGCCTGCTAGCCAGTGCCAGTGAAGACTGCACGATTAAGCTTTGGGACATGCCAACGGGTCAGCTTTTGCGGACGCTGGCAGGACACAGCAGCATCATCTGGTCTGTCAGCTTTAGCGCCGATGGTCGCCTCCTGGCTAGCGGCAGTTCCGACCAGACGGTGCGCCTGTGGGATGTGGAAACAGGGCAACTGATGCGAGTGTTGACAGGACATACCAATCGCGTCTGGTCGGTGCGCTTTAGCCCGTCTGTCGAGCATTTGCCCTTTGACTCACAAAACCTGCTGGCCAGCGGCAGTGCTGATTGCACTGCAAAGCTGTGGGATGCGACATCGGGGCAGTTGCTCAAGACCATCCAGGGTTACACAAACGGCGTGCGATCGCTCGACTTTAGCGATGATGGGCAGACCCTGGCGAGTGGAACCATTGCAGACGACGCGGTTCGGCTCTGGCACGTACCGACAGGCACCCTCTTAAAAACGCTGACGGGGCACACCGATTCCATTCATACAGTTCGCTGCTACACTGCACCCGACGGACAGGAACAGGTGACTAGCGCTGGGTCGGACCATACGATTCGGCTGTGGAACGCGCAAACCGGACAACTGATGAAAACGCTGTATGGACATACTGACACGATCTGGTCGATCAGCGTTGCTCCACAGTTGAATTGGTGCGCCAGTGCTGGAGCCGACAACACAATCCGGCTGTGGGATTTGGAAAGCGGACGCTTGCTTTACACGTTAACAGAAACGAAAGGATGGGTCTGGGCAGTTGCCTTTAGCCCTGATGGTCGCCAGATGGCAACGGGCAGCGCCAACTGCCTTGTGAAGCTGTGGGATGCGGCATCGGGTCAGTTGCTAAAAGCCCTGGAGGGACACACGGCTTGGGTGCGATCGGTCAAGTTCAGCCCGGATGGATTGCGGATCGCGAGCGGCAGCGCCGACTGCACCGTGAAAGTATGGTGTGCCCGAACGGGTGAATTGGAGATGACATTAATTGGACATGATAGCTGGACGTGGGAGGTCAGCTTTAGTCCCGATTGCAGAACGCTGGTAAGCAGCAGCACGGACGGTACTCTGAAGCTATGGGATACGCAAACTGGAATGCTATTGAACACACTGAAGGGACACACAGGCGAAGTTTGGTCAGCACGCTTTAGCCCGGATGGAAGCCTGTTGGCTAGCAGCGGCGCAGATGAGACCGTGCGCCTGTGGGATGCCAAAACAGGCGAATGTGTGCAAGTGTTGAGGAGCGATCGCCCCTACGAAGGGATGAACATTACAGGTGTGATAGGGCTGACAGAACCCCAGAAAGCCGCGCTAATTGCCTTGGGCGCAGTAGACAATGGATCTGTTTGAGCAACACCGTCAGCAGTTGACCGCCGCCGAAGCGCCGCTGGCGGCCCGGATGCGGCCGCGCACGCTGGCGGAATACGTCGGGCAGGATCACATCCTGGGCGAAGGGCGGCTGCTGCGCCGCGCGATTCAAGCTGACCAGCTCTCATCGCTGATTTTCTATGGGCCGCCCGGAACCGGGAAGACAACGCTGGCAATGGTGATTGCCAACACCACCCGCGCCCGCTTTCTGTCGATTAACGCGGTGCTGGCCGGCGTGAAGGAAATTCGAGAGGCGATCGCCCTTGCCCAAGAAACCCGTGGTATGTATGGGCAGCGCACGATTCTGTTTGTCGATGAGGTGCATCGGTTTAACAAGTCTCAGCAAGATGCGCTGCTGCCCTGGGTGGAAAACGGTACGGTGATCCTGATTGGCGCAACGACGGAAAATCCTTACTTCGAGGTGAATAAGGCGCTGGTCAGCCGTTCACGGGTGTTTCAGCTAAAGCCGCTGACGGAACAGGATCTGGAACGAGTGATGGATCAGGCGCTGCACGATGGCGATCGCGGCTATGGCAAGCTCCAGGTACAGATCGATCCAGCAGCCCGCACGCACCTAGTCAACATTGCGAATGGAGATGCCCGCACACTGCTGAACGCGCTCGAACTCGCCGTTGAAACTACGCCTGCGAATGCAGAAGGGATCATTCACATCACGCTGGAGGTCGCCGAAGAATCTATCCAAAAACGCGCCGTTTTATACGATAAGGAAGGTGATGCCCATTTCGACACCATCAGCGCCTTCATCAAAAGCCTGCGGGGTTCCGATCCCGATGCCGCCCTCTACTGGCTGGCACGCATGGTCTACGCAGGTGAAGATCCGCGCTTTATCTTTCGGCGGATGCTGATCCTGGCGGGAGAAGACGTGGGCATGGCCGACCCAAACGCGGTGGTAATCGTCCACGCCTGCGCCGAAGCCTTTGACCGCGTGGGAATGCCGGAAGGTCGCTATCCGCTGGCGCAAGCGGCGCTGTATCTGGCGACTTGTCCCAAATCAAACAGCGTCATGGCGTTTTTTGATGCGCTGGCGGCCGTCGAAGCCGAACGCGAAGCCGAAGTGCCCACCCATCTGCGCGATGCCAATCGAGACAAGGATGGATTTGGGCACGGCAAAGGTTATCTCTATCCCCATTCTTACCGCGAACACTGGGTAGCGCAGCAGTATCTTCCGGGCAGCTTGCAGGGGCAGGTATTTTACCAGCCGTCGGATCAGGGCTATGAGGGGCAAATTCAGCAGGCGGTGGCGCGACGGCGCGAGGCGCAACTGGCGGCGCTGCTGGAGGGCGTGGGCGTGGCGCTGCCGGAGGTGCTAACCTTTGGCCCGGCCGATGCAGGGGTGGAGCGGTGGCTACAACGGACGCTGAACCAGTCCGGAGAACGGCTGGCCGAGGTGCGCGATCGCCTCTTTTCCCTGGCTCCACCCCAGCGCCACCATCTAATCCTCGACCTGAATGCGGGCAGCGGACTCCTCACTTGGGAGGCGGTGCGGCGGGTTCCCGAAGGCGGGGTCTATGCCTGTGCGTCCCAGCAGCAGGATGCAGCGGCGCTGCGAGAACAATCGGCTGCCTTACCAGAACTGCTGCGTCCCGTGGTGCTGCACGGCGCGATCGCCAATTTACCCGTACTCCTAAAGGCTGAGTCCCCAAATCTGCGATTTGATCGGCTGATGGGGCGGAATGTGTTTTTGAATGCGATCGCCCCTCCAGACGCATGGCTACAGGACTGGAAATGGCTGCTGCAACCGGAAGGATATTTGCTTCTGGCAGAAACGATTCCCCGCTACACACAACGACTGCACCAGCTCATTCCTCAAGACCGCATTCAGTCTAAGTTGCTGAATCGCTGGCAGAAGGCAGAGGAGCAGCTTTATGAACAGGCTTCGGCATGGAATATGACCTGGGACGTGCAAGCTCTGGAGACGCTGTTTCATCAAGCAGAATTCACAGTAGAGATCGCAGTAGAACACACGCAAACAGACCTGCTGATTTCACCAGCGCTGATTGATCGCTGGTTTGCACCTGACAAAACCAAGCCCACCTATGCAGAACAACTCCGCAGTTTCCTCTCGGATGCGGAGTTGAACCAGATTCAGATGGTTTTGAGACAGTGCTTGAGCCACCAGACGGTGCAGTGGCAAGGGGCGATCGCCTTTATCAAGGCCCAACCTGCTCCCTGAGTCTAGCAACAGCCCAGCGACTTAAGGCTGTCCCGCAGGCGGCAGCGCCGGAGCGCCCGGAGCAGTCTGACCAGACCTTGTGCCGCTTGGCGATGCGGGACTGCCGCCATTGCTGCGGGGCAGCGGCGCGGCGGGCGACCTCAGCGGATCACCCGGCACGGTCGGCAAACCAAAGGGATCGAGCGGCGTTGCTGGATTGCCCAGACCAGGATTATTCAGACCAGGATTATTCAGACCAGGATTATTCAGACCAGGATTATTGAACCCTGGCGCTCCACTGGGGGACGAGAAACCAGGCTGACTGGGTGCAAGCTGACCGGGTGCAAACGAGTCGGCTGGCTCTTCGGAACTGGGCGTAACGGCCAGCGCGACGCGATCGCCCCCCACACGCCGCAGCAAGTCCAACACCCGAACCACACTGTCGTAGCTGGCATAAGGCGGCGCATTTAGCACAATCGTTCCATCGGGCGACTCTTGCTGAAACTGCTGCACCAACTGCACCAGGCGAGACTCGTCTACTGGGTCTTCATCCCAATACAACGTGCCGACCGGATCGATCGTCACAATCTTGGTTTGTCGCATCTGGGCAACGCCCGTAGAAGCTCTGGGCAAATCAGTATTAATGGCAAACTGGCGCGTCAGCGACACCGCCGCCAGAATGAAGAAAGTCAGGATGCAAAAGATCACGTCGATCAGCGGAATTAGCTCGATCCGCACGTCGTCTTGCGATCCGGGATTGAGGATTTTCATAGCCAGCGGTTTGGAGAAATGTTAGGAAGATTGGGCAAGACGCACCCCTTGCTAAAGCGTATGCTCGGTTAAAACAGGTGAGTTAAACTAGGTGGGCAAAAATCCTCATCAAGACGGCTCTGCGGCTTCGGCGCTGCTGCTCGGAGCGTCTGGGGCGATCGCGCTGGAGTTAGATCGTTTGGCGATGCGTTCGCTGTCCTTCCCGCTCCAGGTTTTGCGATAGAGCAGTTCTAGCTCATTGCCTGCTTTCTGAAAAATCTTGGCTTGCTGAGCAATTAGCCCCTGAAACACGCGATAAAACGCCAGCGACAAAATCGCGATAATCAGCCCGGTGGCGGTGGTAATCAGCGCCTCAGAGATCCCCAGCGTCACGTTTTCTGTCGCGGTGGTGCCCAAGTCGCCCAGCCGAATCGAGCCAAGCGAGTTGATTAGCCCCAGCACCGTTCCCAGCAGACCCAGCAGCGGGGCGATCGCAATCACGGCTTCCAAAATCTTGTCGCCCTTGTGCATGGCGGCTAGTTCTTCCTGGGCGCTGGCTTCCATTGCCAACTGCACCACGTCCGGCTCCTGATCCTTTAGCTCAAGACCCGCACTTAAAAAACGCCCAATCGGCTGGTCGGTGGCGCTGCGGGCCAAATCTGCCGCCGAGCGCCAGTCGCGCTGGGCTGCCTCCAGCACCCGTCCAGCGGTTTCTCTTTCGCGGGTCAAAATTTTCCACCAAAAGAGGACGCGCTCAATCACCACCGTCAACGACAGGATTGAGAGTAGCAACAGCGGCCACATCACAAAGCCGCCCTTAGAAAAAAGCTCACCAATATTCACAGTGTTTTTTGTCCTCCATCCATGACTGGCGGGTGCGTGAATCAGGAGAGATTTGGGCTGAAAAATCCAGCATCCGCTCCAGGCCGTTTCAATTTTAGAGAATTTTCAGCAACCTTTCCCAATCCTGTCTCAAGAGAGTGGTCAAAGAGCGCTGAAAGGACTGATTTTTTATCGATTTTCTCCCATTGGGTATCCGCCAAATAGGGGAGCCAAAATTTGCCCCGGCCCCAGCTTTACCCCAAGACGTAGAGCCAGGGGATTGAGTTCTGGGAAAAAAGCCCCTTTATGATTTTGGGCAAAGCTGGGCACTCTGGAGGAAGCTTTGGGTGCGGGCTGTGCCCGACTTTTGGGTGCGGGCGCAACCTGACCAGACTTGACAGCCGCCAGAACTGAAGCGGTAATGTGCTAGCTTGACTGGCTACCAAACTGGACTCGTCACGACTGAATCATGGGGAAAATCGCGATGCATCGAGCGCAACGACTTCATCCGGCTGATCTACCGTCCCAAGCCCTCTGCTTCCAGCCTCTAGGTTTCCATCCGTCCCAGCCAGGTTTGATGCGATCGCCCCGTCGAATCCGCCCTTTCCTTCAGCGCTCAGCGGTGCGCGGCTCAATCCTCGCGGGTTTGGCAGCCCTGTGGGTGGGCAGCCTGGGTCTGACGGGGGCGATCGCCCAGACGGTTCCCCAGGCGGCGCAGCGGGCCTACGACAGCGGCGTTGCCAAGCTAAACAACCGCGACTACAGCGGCAGCATCGCCGACTTTAATCAGGCCCTCAGCTTTAGCCCCAGCAGCGCTGCCATCTACGCCATGCGGGGCGCGGCCTATGCTGGGTTGGGTCAGTTTGAACCCGCGATCGCCGATTACACCGTCGCGCTGCAACTCAACCCCACCTACGCTGATGTCTATTTCAATCGGGGCGTGGCGTATTACAGCGTCGGCAATGCCAGCGCTGCCCTCAGCGACTTTAACCAGGCGGCCCAACTCACGCCCAACCGGGCTGAGGTCTATCTGTTTCAAGGACGGGCGCGGGCGGCGATGAATGACCTAGACGGGGCGATCGCCGCCTTTGGCCAGGCCATCGCGCTCCAGCCCAACTATCCCGAAGCCTACCTGAATCGCGGCGTGGTGCGGGCGCGGCAGGGCAACCATAATGCGGCGATCGCCGATTATGACCAGGCGCTGCGCCAGCGCTCTAACTATGCTGATGCCTATCTCAACCGGGGCAGCTCTCGCTTTGCCCAGGGCGACCTAGAGGCGGCTCTGCGAGACTTCAACGAAGCCGTTGCCAAAGACAATACCTCCGCTGTGGCCTATTTCAATCGGGGCTATGCGGCCGGAAGGCTGGGCGATCGCCGGGCCGCGCTGTCTGACTTTAACCAGGCGATTCGGCTTGATCCGGGCTATACCGCTGCGTATATGAATCGGGGTGTGCTGCGGGCCGCAGGCGGCAACATAGACGGGGCCATGAGCGACCTCAACCAGGCAGTGTCTCTCTCGCCAGACGATGCCCCCGCCTACAAAGCCCGCGCCGATGTGCTAATGCAGATGGGCGAAACGCAGCGGGCGATCGCCGACTATACCCGTGCCATCGAGCGCCAGCCCAACAACGCCAGCCTGCTGATGGCCCGAGCCGAAGCCCGCCTCACCCAAAACGATTTCTCTGGCGCAAATCAGGACTTGACCCAGGCGATCGCCCTCGAACCCAACAATGCTCAGGCCTATGGCAGACGTGGCGCAGTGCGGCTGCGGTTAGGCGATGCCCGCAGCGCTCTCAACGACCTCAACCAGGCAACCCGGCTCAATCCGCAGGATGCTGACAGTTTCTACAACCGGGGCATTGCCAAACGGCGACTGGGCGATCGCGCGGGGGCCTTGGCCGACCTGCGCCAGTCTGCCGAACTCTATCGCCAGCAGAGCCGCGCCGAGGGTTACCGAAATGCGATCGCCGAAATGTCTGCCCTCCAGTAATCGGAGTGGGTCATCGGCGGTTGGGAGTTATAGCTCTGCGGGGCTGATGGAGAAACCCTGGGCGCTAGCCCGCTGGACGGCTGAGCCAAAAAGCAATTCCCCCAATCAGGCCGATGTGGGCAGGATAAAACCAATAAAACCATCGTGCCTTGGGGCCGCGCTCATGGTTAGCACGGGCAAAAATCAGGGCGGCAAAACCCGCTAAAAACTGGAGATTCCCCGACATGACCAGCGCTGTCAGGGCGGTGAAAATACACCACACTGCCCACCACAGCGCTGTGGGCTTGTAGTTTCCGATCAGGGCGATCAGGGCGATGCCATAGGCATCATAGTTGAAGTTCGCCAGCTCAGCGGCGATCGCCCCCATCAGCCAAATCAGCACCGCCCAGCGGGGCCACTGCCGCGCCGCCCGCAAACACAGCAAGCCCAGCAGCAGCGTAAATAAAATGTTGAAATCCTCAAATAGCGCAATCCCAAACGTAAGCTGATAAATCGGTTGCGACAGGATTGCCATTCCCAAAAGCCGCAGCGCATATTGGCGAAAATTTTGCGTGTGGACTTCGCCCTGCACCAGCAGCCACGCAAACAGCGGAAAGCTGAGCCGCCCCAAACCATAGCAGAGCATAGCCCAATCGGTCTCACGCAAGAAGACGTAGCCGATATGATCGATCACCATCAGCCCCGCCGCCAACAGCTTGATCTGATAATTGGTCAGCGTTGCAAAACGTGCTGAAAGGTCTGAAAACACGGTGCTAAATCTGGTGCTAAATCTAGATTGATTTGAGAGTTCCCAATCCGAAAGTCCGGTCAGGAAATTAGGGAATTCGCTACTAGGCAACCTCAAACAAGGCTGCTAGTGTATACGTGGACTTGAGGAACCATAGTAAATCTCTAAGTTCGCCCTGATTCTGAACTTGAACGCACCCTTCTGGTTTAACAACGCGCCCCTAGAGCAATCATGAGCAAACAACTTTCTAATCAAGCTAACAAACTCTGGACGTTGATTACGGAACCCAGCACCGCACAAACCTATCGCGAAGCGCTGGAGTTATCTTGGAAAATTTTAAGGGAAACCGGGAATTTTCTCTGGTTGGTGCTGTGTCTAGCGGTGGTCGGCATAGATTGGTTTTGGGAAAATTCCATCGCGGCCGGCCGCAAAACTCGTGCCTGGGTGAATGACCTCAGCACTGCCGAAAAGCCCTCGCCAGAGCAGCTTTTGACCCCTGAAACGGGCAAGAAACTGCTGGATTCGGGCAAATCTATGTTCGATTCGGCGATCGCTGCTGCCCGCAAGCAATTGGGTTTGGCAGAAAAGTCACCCGCGCCCGCCGCACCGTCTAGCCCTACCCCGATGCCATCCAGCACGCCGCCCATAGTGGTTGCCTCATCGCCTGTAGTGGCTCCGGCTGAACCTGTAGAGCCTGTGATCGAGCCTGCCGACAACCCCGAAGCCGGGCGGTCACCGGCGGCGATCGCCCCGACTGAGGAACAAAGCTCAGAATTTATTTCTGCCTCAAATTTTTCCGACAGCACTGGGGCTTAGGCTGTTATATCAGATTTTTCTGACAGCACCGGGGTTTAGACTGTTATAATAGAAAACGCTGTCTAAATTAAAAGGTGAATGTGAGTATTCATGGCTAAGAAGAGCATGATCGAGCGTGAAAAACGGCGTGAGAAGCTGGCTGCGAAGTATGCGGCTAAGCGTCAAGCCCTCTTGGAAGAATTTTCAAAGGCTGAATCGCAGCAGGAAAAGCTCGAAATTCACCGGAAGATTCAGCAGCTTCCTCGCAACAGCGCCCCCACTCGCCAGCGCAACCGCTGCTGGATGACCGGGCGGCCGCGGGGCTACTATCGCGATTTCGGCTTGTCTCGTCATGTGATTCGAGAAATGGCGCACCAGGGTTTGCTTCCTGGCGTTGTGAAGTCTAGCTGGTAGGGCGTTGGAGGGTATTCCCCGATTGCCCACTTGACCGATGGCGACTCGCCATGTTGTCAAGTCCCATTGTGTAAGATTGCGTAGCATAAATTTGCATAAGTTTTGAACCAGCATCCGCTCCAGCCCGGGCAAGTCTTTTCGAGTCCGGGCTGTTGCTATACCTATCGAATTCTGGGGCCTTGCTGCCGCCTGTTTGACCGGGAAGAGTTGCCCTATCCCTGCTGTCGGCTAGAGTGGCGCGGCAAGGAACCGAGTTGGCGGCGCATTGGTCGGCGGCTGGTGCCAGATATAGGGGCCCGCTCTTCGCCGTCCTACGTGGTGGAAATCCTGGGTCAGGAGCGAATGAGTGAGCCGTTTGTGGTGACGTTGTACTGGCTCAAGCTGTCGCCAGAGCAGCGCGAGTGGTGGTATTCGCGAAAGCTAAAAACTCCAGTCCCCCCCGAATTGGCGTTGCAAAGTAATTCTCCTGAGTGACTAGTCCCCAGTAACTAGTCCCCTTTGTGCCAGGGCTGTGGAGCGGCGACTTCCAAAACCTGCTGGGCGATCGCCCCTAGCACATCTATCGGAGCCGACGACACTAGCGTAGACGGATAGACTGCTGTCCCTAAGCGGGGATGCAAAATGACGCGACAGTTGCCGTAGCGGTCGGTTGAGTAGCCCAGGGCCGACCGCGCTACGGCCACATCGTCTAATGGTAGTGTGCCCCGTGCCGAGAGAATCGGCCAGCCCGTGCGTGGGTCAAAGAGGTCTGCCAGATACCCCTGCCGCTGGAGCGTCTGGGCGATCGCCCGCCCTAGTTCCAAAAAGCGCGATCGCAGCTTTTCTTTTTCTGGTTCAGAATCAAGTGTCCGTTCTAGCAGCGCCACCGGGCTGGGTTGCAGCATTACCAGCACCGATGCAATGGAGTGTGACCACGTGGGGAGCAACCGGGCCTGGTGCTGCAAAATGTAGTCGCTGGGCGGATGGACTGAATAATACACAAGACTTTCTTAAACCCGTCTTTACCAAAAGGGTCAAGCAAACCCGTTAGGATTCAGAACGCTGGGCTAAGCCATTTTAGGCGAACAATTCACCAATGACACAGGCGGGTATGCTCAGCGGCTAGAGAACAAGCTACAGGTGAACCTATGAGCGAACTGATTGTCGTGGTGTTTGATCAAAAGCTGGCGGCCGACCATGCGCTGCTGGATCTGCTGGGGCGAGAGCAGTCCCACTTGGCAGATTTTGAAGATGCGGTGGTTGTGATCAAAAATGCCCAAGGAAAGATCCGGGTTAAGGCTTACCACGACCTGCTAGAGCCTGTGGGCGAACTGAGCAACGACCTGTGGGGCGGCATCCTTAGTTCAGTAGTGTTTCATCGCTCTCTGGCGATCGCCCAGGAAGTCTTTAACCCTGACTTCCTCATCCGGGTCGAAGAAGCCCTCCAGCCTAATTCGTCTGCGCTACTGGTGCTGGTTCATGCCGAAGCCGTAGAGCGCGTGGTTGAAGAACTGTATGCTCTCAGCCCAATCATCATCAAAACGCCGCTGCCTGAGGCCAAACGCGAGACGCTCAAGCAGGCTATGGCCTGACGAACTAGAAACAAGTTTTTAGAAACAGGTTTCAGAAACGCAGGCTATTTGGGGAAATTTGGCAGGTCGATCGCCGCCAGCGACGACAGTTTTTTGGCGGGGCGTGTGGGATAAACCACGGGCGCAACGCTGGTTGTGGCTTTGGGATCTGCCGCTTCAGGATTCGTGCTATCTGGGCGAACTGGAGAAGCGGACTCCGCCGTTGTGGCAGCCCAACGACGGGTCTCAAAGGGCATCGTCAGCAGTTTGGGCTGCACGGACACCGTCTGGGGTGGCATGGGGGGAATTGGTGTTGAGGCGGCGGACGCAAAGGCGGCAGGCTGGGCTGCCGCATTGCCAGACATCGGCTGGGGTTCAGCGCCATGCGGAGCGAGGGATGGCGTTTCTGGAGACGGGTTGTCTGCGGGTTGCGTAGGATAGATCTCGCCGTTAGGGGCGATCGCCTCGGTCGAAAGCGCCGACAACTGGTCGATCAGCCCCGCTTGTACCAAATCTTCAGCAGAGACTTCTACCAGTTTCGCCAGGTCTTGCCAGAGGGTCGTCTCTGAATTTGGGTCGTTGCTGGGGGCGCTGCCGACTTCATTCACCAGTTCAGTAAACTCTCGGAACAAGGAGCGCACGTTGTCAGCAGCGGAGAGATCATCTGTCCCCAGTTCCGCAGCGGCTTGTGGGGTCGCGGTTGGCTCCGGGGTCAGGGTGTTCGCGGGTGCTGTCTCTGGCGACTCAGTGGCGATCGCGGGTGCTGGGTGGCTTGCTGCTTGACCAAACTGAAGGGAAATGACATTTGTCGTCACGGTTGCAGCAGCAGCATCCTCGCCTAGAGAAGCGACTGACTCAAAATCCTCAGCATGGCTCAGGCTGGACTCGGCCCCCGATGCAGCAGGGCCGGAGCCTGACAGCGTGGCGCTGCCTCCTTCCGTTTCGTTGACTAGATGGGCATCTGCGGAAACCACGTCCCCTAGCCAGGCCGCTGTTTCCTCTTCCGTTGCAGGCTGACTGGCCAATACATTGACTAGCTTGGGCGGAACCGTGGATTGGGCGGCTTCGGCTGACCAAGGGCGGATCGTCGCCACTTTGGGCAACAGCGACGGAGTCGAGAGCAGTTCGGTGGGGGCAGGGGCTTGCCAAGGCTGAGCCGTGGGCTGGGCGATCGCCGCTGCGGGCGTGTCGAGCAGGGCTGTCGGAACTTCCAGACACCGCTCCAACGCCGCCTTGAACTGGAGGGTATAGCGCTGCTGCCGCTGGAGTCGAGCCTGCAAATCGCGCACCAGGGCTTCGCTGTGAGCCAGCCGCTGCGCCTGTTCTTCATAGCGCTGCTGAGCCAACCGATTCTCTTGCTCAAGCTGCGTAATTCGCTCCTGGCTCAGCGCTAGCTCCTGGGTTACGGTTTCCGCCAGCACTTGCTGTCGATGGCTGAGTTGCTGGGTTGCTTCCAATTGCTCCGTAAGCTGGACAATTTGCTGTTCCAACGGCTGAATAGCCGCTTGCACCTGATCAGCGGCGATCGCCGTTGCAGCAAGAGCTTGCTGCTGCTCCAGCGCATCTTCTAGCATTGACACGCGATCTAGCAGCGCGTTGTTACACTGGTTTAGCTCTTGAATCAGGCTAATCAGGTCGGCAACGTTGGGGGAAGCGGCCTCCGGTTCGCTGGCGACTGGCGTCGTCACATCCCAACTGGGGCGCTCTGGAGAAATGCGGCGCGTCGTCGGCGGCACTGATGAGATGGGCGATTCAGCGTTGCGCTGGGGCTGGATGAAGGGCGATCGCCCCGACTGTGGCTGCTCCGACTGTGGCTGCCCCGACTGTGGCTGCTCCGACTGCGGCTGCCCCAACTGCGTCTGCTCCGACTGCGGACTCACGACCTCGCCATATTCGCCATATTCGCCATGTCCATATTCGCCTTCATATATAGACTGCCGCTCAATCGCGTCTGCACTGATGGCGTTTGGAAAATTCACAGGCTGCCACTCTTCCCAAGACACAGACGGGGACGATGCCCCATCGACAGTCCCCCCCCCTTCGTGCTGACTAGCAGCTTGCTCAAGAGCGTCCGTCTCTGGGGGAGTTGGCGCTGGCGCAGCTTCTGCGGGCAGCTCAGTCGAAAACTCTGCCCAGCCTGCAAACCAGCTTGAAGGGGAGGGCGGGTTTTTCGGGTTGGGGAGTTGCTCGTTTTGAGAAGAGTTTGGCTCGCTCATCGATTTGACCTGACAGGGCGGGAGGCGTTAAATCAGACTTACTCTTGGTAACACAGAAATCGAAGTTGGGAACGTTTTTTTACCAGATTAGCGCCAGAATGCCAGAGTAAGGCGATATCCCGCAGAGGCAGCGCTACTGGATATTCTTCGGGCAGGACAGTTAATCTTACAGTTAATTTTAGAGTTTGCCCAAGAATTGGATTATTCGCAGCTTGCAGCAGACTTGCGATCGCAATCTGCCATCCTGCATCAAATTGGCGTGATGGGAGAGGCTACAAAACGGCTGTCGCGTGATCCACAATCTTCTCGCAATCTTCAGGGTTTACCCCCTAGAATCCTAATGATCCTCATTGCACACTGTTGATGGTGATCATGTGTGCTGTCTGCAAACGACGCTTCCTGGCGCAGACTTCGAGCCACGGTGGGTTTTGGGTCTAGTCAGGAGACGTAGCATAGGAGACTCAATAGGAGACTCATACCTTTGAATACGCTTCCCTTTTCGGATTCGATGGCTGGGCTAGGGGCAACCGATTTCCTGCATCTACCCAAGGCCGAGCGCGATCGCCTGCTGCGGGGCGAAATCCTGATTACGCCGCACCCGATGGGTCTGTGGGGGACGGGTGTAACGGCGCAGATGCACCTCGCGCTGTCGCCTGCCCGCGCCTGGAGCCAGTTGACTCAGTATTCTCGCTGGGTGGAATACTTCCCTGATGTGACCCAGAGCCGGGTGCTGCATGAGTGCGCCGAGTCATTTACCAAGACGCTGTTTCAGGCAGCTAGAAAAACGTTTCTAATGATGTCGGTGCAGGTAGAAGTTTATCTGAATGTTGTAGAGCGGGTGCAGGGCGATCGCCGTCAGATCCGCTTTCAGAAAGAACAGGGCAGCTTTAAACACTTTTTGGCAGATCTGACAATCGAGCCGCTGGGCTTTGGTACGCTGCTTACCTACAGGGTCGAGGCTGCACCTGCGCTGCCGATCCCAGCGCCGCTGATTCAAGAAGCCGTGCGGCTCGATCTGCCGCGCAACATGCAGCAGATGCGACGGGTGCTATGCGGTGAATTTCAAGGTAATCCGTCGGGCGATCGCCAGGCCGCCTAGCCCTGGCCGATGTGTTACGTTTTGGGAAGTTAAAGCTAGAGTGGCTTCCATACGGTTCCCATACAGTTCCCACGCAGACCTCAAAATTCCTGACCTATGCCCTGGACTCTACCCAAAATTTTCCCCACGCTGACGGTTGTAAGCGCCCTCCTGCTGCCAGGACTGGTTCCTCAAGTGGGCTTTGCGGCTGAACCCCCCTCACCACAGCGCAGCAACGCCCTGCAACGCTTGGGGCAGATGTTTTCGCCCGAAATTCAGTCCACAATTGGAGCCTGCTTGGAACAGGGCAAGGTCGATGTGGCCGCCGGGCCGACCGACAGTGGCTCGGTTCGCTGTGGCGACGGGTCAACGGTCAGCGTACCCTATGCCGCCTACGTAGCCACCGTGTCGGATGTACTCACGGCAAGCAGTCTAGTCGGGTTTCGGGCGGTTTTGCAGTCCAATGCAGGCGTGTCTCCAGCAATGCTGCGGATGTTTGTGAACAGTCCTCAAGGAGCGATCGTGCTTCGCCAAGCGGTGCAATCTGCTATCACCCAAAGCGAGTTGTTGCCCGCTACAGCTACTGAATCTACAGACATCCTCACCGATGCAGTCCTGACGCGGCTCTTGCCCAGTTTGCAAGACCCCACCACACTCGACACGCTGCTAGGCACAACGGAGCAATATAACCAAGTGGTGCGGGAGTTTTGCACGGCTCCGGGCATGTCGGTAGACCAAGCCAAATCGCGCCTGTCGCTGAATGAACTCCAGCTTTACGCCATCTGCATCCAGGAGTCAGGAGTGGCGGATGAGGTGCTGCGGCTGGGCGGCCGGTAGGCTTAGCAGTTTAAACGGGTGAGCATGACGGTCGTATTGACCAATGACGACGGGATCGACGCGCCGGGTTTGCTGGCGTTGCAGCAGGCGCTGGATCAAAAATGCGTGATTATCGCGCCACAGCAGCACCATTCGGGCTGTAGCCATCAGGTGACGAGCGATCGCCCCATTTCCGTAGAACGGCGATCGCCCCACACCTTTGCCGTCGGCGGCACACCCGCAGACTGCACGCGCCTCGCCCTGCGCCACCTCTGCCCTGAGGTGAAGCTAGTGCTGTCGGGGGTGAATGCAGGCGGCAACCTGGGCGCAGATGTATATGTATCGGGAACTGTGGCGGCGGTGCGCGAGGCGGCGCTGCATCGCATTCCGGGTATCGCCTTTTCGCAATACAAACGGCGCGGACTGGAAATCGACTGGGAACAGTCTACACGGCTGGTGCGGCTGGTGCTAGATCGCTTGCTGAATGCCCGAACATTGCCAGGAACCTTTTGGAACGTCAACCTGCCCCACCTAGAGCCAGGCGCACCCGACCCAACGCTGGTGTTTTGTCCGCTTTGCACGCAACCCTTGCCCACCGATTATCGGGTAGAGGGGGATACATTTGTCTATGCAGGCAACTACAACCAGCGCCAGCGCGACACAGGCGCAGATGTAGATGTCTGCTTTGCAGGCAATATCGCCATCACACAGCTTCGACTCTGGGAAGGATAAGGATACTGTTGACCTTTAGAAGAAACTGAACCTGATTGACTGACAAAACCTGGGCACCAGGCGGTTGAAACCGCTGCTATATCAACGAAGTCGGCCTTCGCCGACGCTCGACCCTGACCCAAAACCCGCGTAGGCGGGTTTCGTTGGTGTAGGCGCGGCTTCCAGCCGCCAGCGGTCAATGTTTTGTCAGTGAACGAGGGGCTTAGGCAGAAGGCTTGGTTCAAAGCAACGAAACCCCGCATTGCTGCGAGGTTCCGTCTCATCGGAGCGGCGGGATTCGAACCCACGACCCCTACTACCCCAAAGTAGTGCGCTACCAAGCTGCGCTACGCCCCGATGTTGATATAGGGTACGCGCGAAATGCGCTTAACAAATATAGCACGGTAGGTGGGCATGATGGCAAAGGTCTTGCTGAGCAAAATTTGAGGGCAGCCTTGAGCGCGGTCGAGACGAGTCTTCCAAGATCCCCACAGATCGGGTGAATCTGTCTCTTGCGGAACAGCGGTATGATCAAAATTCTGGGGAAGCAAGACGACGAGCCGACACCCCCTCTGACCATCTTGCCCCAAATGAATGACCCTAAAACAACCTTGGGAGCGTGCGCGTGACTCAAACAAACTGGGATCTTTTGGTGGAAACCGATCCACTGGTCGCTGGACTGATTCAAAAAGAGCTAAAGCGCCAGCAAGACCATCTGGAGCTAATTGCCAGCGAAAACTTCACCTCGGCGGCGGTGATGGCGGCGCAGGGGTCTGTGCTGACGAATAAGTATGCCGAAGGGCTGCCGGGCAAACGCTATTACGGCGGTTGCGAGTTTGTGGATGAGGTGGAGCAACTGGCGATCGATCGAGCCAAGCAGCTTTTTGGCGCAGCCCATGCCAACGTGCAGCCTCACTCTGGCGCACAAGCAAATATGGCAGTGTTTCTGACGCTGCTGGAACCGGGCGACACCTTTATGGGCATGGATTTGTCGCATGGTGGGCACCTGACCCACGGTTCCCCGGTTAATGTGTCGGGTAAGTGGTTTAAGGCGTGTCACTATGGCGTAAACCGCGAAACAGAGCAGCTCGATTTTGACGAAATTCGTGAAGTGGCGTTGCAACATCGCCCCAAGCTGATTATCTGTGGCTATTCGGCCTATCCCCGCGTGATTGATTTTGAAAAGTTCCGGGCGATCGCCGATGAAGTGGGCGCATACCTGCTGGCCGACATCGCCCACATCGCCGGACTGGTCGCCACCGGCCATCACCCCAGCCCGATTCCCCACTGCGATGTCGTTACCACCACCACCCACAAAACCCTGCGCGGCCCCCGCGGCGGCCTCATCCTCACCCGCGATGCCGACCTGGGCAAAAAGCTCGATAAATCAGTCTTTCCCGGCACGCAAGGCGGCCCGCTAGAACACGTCATCGCGGGCAAAGCCGTAGCCTTTGGCGAAGCGCTCCAGCCCGACTTCAGCACCTATTCGGGGCAGGTGATTCAAAACGCGAAGGCAATGGCGGCCCAACTCCAGGCACGCGGACTCAAGCTTGTGTCGAATGGCACCGACAACCACCTGATGCTGGTAGACCTGCGCTCGATCGGCATGACGGGCAAAGTGGCTGACCAACTGGTGAGCGGCGTCCGCATTACCGCCAATAAAAATACCGTCCCGTTTGATCCAGAGTCTCCCTTTGTCACCAGCGGTCTGCGGCTGGGTTCTCCGGCGATGACCACACGCGGCATGGGGACGGCAGAGTTCACCGAGATTGCAAATATTATTAGCGATCGCCTCTTGAACCCCGAAGATGAGGGCGTAGCCCAAAATTGCCGCGATCGCATCGCCGCCTTGTGCAGCCGTTTCCCGCTCTACCCACACCTCAGCACTCCGGTACCTGCGCTGGTGTAGAGCCATTCATGTAATCCCGGACTGCTTAACCCTAAATCCACAAAAAGGGGGCAAAAAGGAGGTAAGTCGTTTACTTGCCTCTTTTTTTTACTTACTTTTTTAATGACTTTTTAAGGTTTAGTGCTTGTTGAAAGAAGCCTCGAAAAATAGTTTTTTGAGTTTTTTGGGTTGAGAATGGCTTGACACGCCGCAGCTCATTTTCGCTATCAGTTCACAATAAAGCATTCGCAATAAGGCAGCTAATGAAGGTGGACTTAATTCACCGGATCACTGACAGACATTCAGCAATTCATCAGGCCCATTTAGCTGTATTCAGAATGCATAAATATGTATTCTGAATCACATAGTTAGTGGATAATAGTTCACCTGGGTTTTGTATTTTTTAAGGAAAATTACTTTTAAGTAACCCCCAAAACACTTTTGCAGCCGCTTCTACAGACAGACCAAGAAATATTAACAATTACTTGTTTTAATCAGACCTGAATGATATCTTGTGAGCGGAAATTCATAAATTTGACATCGCTGTTTTTCGTTACTTTTCGATAGATGTCTTTTGCATCCTAGACTTTTATCTAGGGTTTATTTCGTTTTATGAACTTAGATGGAAAAGAGCAGGTTGCAGATTTTTGGGTTGAATTTAATCGTAGGTTTTGCAAAAGAGTGCATCTGGTTCGCGCTTTGGAGCTACTGAGTCTGCTTGTAAGTTTTGAATTGGGTCATCCGTATATATGAGTTCCCGATTTCGATACTCGGCTATTTTAGGTGTTGTTTTACTGGTTCTAGTTGGGTTTGCAGCACAGGTAGGCTGGGCCCAGAGTCAGCCCTCCGCCAGTCTTCCAAATCCAAACATTAACCGCGTTCTATTTCAAAATGTGCGGGTGTTTGATGGCACCTCTTCGCAGCTTTCAGTGCCCACTAATGTATTGGTTATTGACAACAAAATCGCGCGCATTTCCACCTCGCCCATTCCCGTTCCTGCCGACCTCCGCACCCTCCTCATCGATGGGGATGGAAAGGTGTTGATGCCAGGATTGATCGATGCCCATGCCCATGTTTTTCTGGAAGGGGTTGATGGTCAGGCGGCTCTGTTTGAGGCAGGAGCCGGAGGGGATGCACTGGTTCAGCAGATTTTTCGAGCTGCTGCTGAAAGCTCAACCCGGCTGTTGATGAACGGCTTTACGGGGGTGCGGGATATGGCTGGGCCAGTATTCGACCTGAAGAAAGCGATCGATGCGGGGCAGCTAATGGGTCCACGCATCTGGCCATCGGGTGCGATGATTTCTCAAACCAGCGGGCATGGCGACTTCCGCACGCTGGATGAGTTGCCGAGAACACCGACCTCGGAACTGAGTTTGGCCGAGAAGTATGGCGTGGGGGCGATCGCCGACGGGGTGCCTGAAGTGCTTCGAGCAACCCGTGAACAACTCATGCGGGGCGCTAGCCAAATTAAGCTGGCGGCGGGCGGTGGCGTCGCCTCGGTCTATGACCCCATCGATGTCTCCCAATACACCGAGGACGAGTTTCGGGCTGCTGTCGATGCCGCCGCAGACTGGAACACCTACGTCACGGTTCATGCCTACACGCCACGGGCGATTCAGACCGCTATCCAAGCTGGGGTGAAGTGCGTTGAACATGGTCAACTCATGGACGAGCCAACTGCCAGACTGATGGCCGAAAGAGGAATCTGGCTGAGTATGCAGCCCTTCTTAGACGATGAAGATGCCAACCCCTACCCCGAAGGATCAGCCAACCGCAGCAAGCAGTTGCGGGTGGCAGAGGGCACCGATATTGCCTATGGGTTAGCCAAAAAATATAACCTCAAAACCGCCTGGGGAACTGATATTCTCTATGACCCTAGCAAGGTGGCTCGACGAGGCGCGCTGTTGTCAAAAATGGTGCGCTGGTATACGCCTGCGGAAGTGCTGAAAATGGCCACCCATGACAATGCTGAATTGCTGGCTATGTCTGGGCCGCGCAATCCATATCCAGGCAAATTGGGCGTGGTGGAAGAGGGCGCTCTGGCGGATTTGCTGCTGGTCAATGGCGATCCTCTGGCAAACATTCGGCTGATCGAAAATCCTGCTGAAAACTTTGTGGTGATCATGAAGGACGGCAAGATTTATAAGAATCTGCTGAGCTAGTAGAGGACTCTAGATCTTCAAGCTCACGTCAAGGAGGAGTTTAATTTGCTCCCTCTACACTCAGATTTGAGTAATATCAATTCCCGCAAATGGCGCTCCAGCTTCACTGAGCTTTAGGTTTCCTGAACTTTGTGCTGTGAATTTCGCACTTCAATTTGCCGTTTCTCAGAGTTTTTATGATGCTTCGCCGATTTGCCTTGCCTCAAAGTTCCTTCTCTCAGTATCTTCCTAAGGCTGGAGGGCTTGCGGATTATCAATCATCCAGGAAATACGGGAGGGCGATCGCTCGCGTGCTATCCATTGCAGCTTCAACCGTGGCGGTGATGAGCGTTGCGCCAGCCCAGGCAACAGAGCTGCGTCCATCCGCCCCCGAATCGGCTGAATCTACCCGCTTGGATGTAGAAAACAGTCCAGCACTAGCGGTGGCCGCTGAAGACACGACCGTAGGCGGAGAGTCGCATGGAGCCTCTAAGTTTTCATCCCTTACGCTAGGGTTCGATGCACGCCCCGCTGCCTTACCCCAACTCCAACGCGTCCTCGTCGCAGATGCTCAGATTCATCGGGATACACCCGCACAGCCGCCGTTGCTCGAACCGCAGTCCCAACCCTCGGCGCAGTTGCTTCTCGATGAGTTGCCAGCCGAAGACGCTGCCGTTGATGAATCGGCCCTGGCGCAGAACTCGCCTGATATAGATATATTGGATGAGCCATCTGACTCAGACCTGGAACCTATGGGTCTGCCGGAACTGGAACCCGCTGGACTGCCGGAGAGCGAGTTTGTGTCTCAGGAGTTTTTTGAAGACGTGCCCCCCGACTCCTCGGCATTGAATGAGTCTAGCTCGCGGGGTCGCCGCTGGCAGGTGAGCGTAGAGCCGTATTTCTTCATTCCACTAGATGTGAGGGCAGACATTGCAGCCCTTGGGCGATCGACCAGAATCCGGGCTGACTTGGAGGACTTTTTGAATCTCGACCGCGCCTTTGACGGAGGGTTGCGGATTGATGCTCGCAACGATCGATTTGGGATTTTGCTAGACGGCTTCTATCTATCGCTGGCTCAGAGCGGTACATTACCCGTCACGTTTCCAGCGGGAAGCCTCCTCCGCTTTGGCATTCCCTTTGAGGTAGAAGGCAGAGCCGATGCCAGCGCCTCTTTGCGGCAGGGCAAGATTGATCTAGCTGCATACTATCGCGTGGTTAACCAATCTCTGCGGCGATCGCCCACCCCCACCAATCCTTTCCCTTTTCTCGTCGTTGATCCCATTCTTGGACTCCGCACCAACATTTCGAGACGGGAAATCGAAGTAGACGAGGTGCGGATCGGCCCCAACACCATCCCGATCAACCGAGAATTTAGCGATTCCCGCACCACCCTTGAGCCGTTGGTAGGGCTGCGAGTGGGGCTACAGCTTTCGCCCCGCTGGAGCCTGGGCCTAGAAAGCAGTGTGTCTGGGTTCAACATCAACGCCAAGCGCGACACGACCTGGAACTTTCAGGCTGGGGTAGGGTACGAGTTTTCTCGCTCCTTCGGTCTGCGGCTAGCCTATGTCTACAATGGCTATGAGTTTCGCGATGGTAGCGGCCTGAGGCGCAGCGAGATCGATCTAGACCAGCATGGACTGGGGCTGCGGCTATCGATTCGGTTCTAGATTTCTAGAGCAGAAATGTTGAGCTAGAGAGCTGTTGAACCGTCAGCCGTGAGATAGCCCCGCTCAATCAAAAACGCTTTGAGGGCGGTGGGAAAGTCGGCATGTTGACCGACCACTTGGTCGCCTTCATAGATTTCTAGCCCCCAGTCTGACGTGCGATCGTAGTTAGCGAGCATAAACGCCCAGCCCTGCTCATATTCGCCCAGCAGGATCATCTGCGCCACGTAGCCTGCTAGGAGGCCGTTTACCTCATTTTCATTGGCTGGCTCAGCCTGAATCCGCTGTATGGCTTCGCGCATCTGTTTGGCGATCGCCCTCAGTTCTGCTGGATGCTGCCGGGTCACGTCTACAAATTGCCCATCTTGCAGCGCCCAAATTTGAGAGGGCGGAAACGAGCCAGCATAGCTGCTAAAGGCGTAGAGAAACGCATTGTCAAACGACACAAACTCCAGTCGTCCATCGCTATCGAGATCCTGAAAACCGCCGCCTCCGCCATCGCGGAAACCCGTGTCTATGGTTTCAAAGCGATCGCCCTGCCAGCGGTGAATGATGTGGTTGGTGCAGCAGTGCGCGCCGCCAGAATAGATGCGGACAATCACCTCAGCAATGCCGTCTGCGTCCAGGTCTTCTAAGCTGACTGCGCCGTAGGACGTGCTTTCCTGAATTTGTTCGAGATGGGGTTGACCATTGTAGAGCAGCGTATACTGAACTTCGCCGCCCCAGGCTTCGGCATCTTGGCGATAGCGAAAGCGAACCTGCACCGGCCCTTTTCGGAGTTCTTGCGGCTGCTCTAGTGCTTCGCTTAGCTCTATCTCGGTCGCCTCGGTCGCCGTTGCCGCGCAGCCACCCAGACCCAGCGCGATCGCCGCAGAGAGCGAGACAGAGAGCGATCGCCGCCAGACACTCGGCCAATAGCCCGACCAGCAGTGGACAAACCGACTCAAATCATCAACTGGCAGTTGCCACCGTTTTCCCACACCTTGGCTCATTCCACCCTCCAAGAGCAAACAGGCTCTGCACCAGAGTTATCCCAGTAGGATTCCCTCCAAGACCTTCCAGATTCAGTGTACTAACTGTTTCCCTCACCATCCGGGCGCTTCGTCACCGAACTTTTCGCCGAACTCTAAAGCCTTTGGAATTAATGCACAGTTTGGTTGCTCATTCCCACTAGGGCGCTCGATCCGCCTCCCGAATCGCCGCCCCCACCTGAGCAATCAACGGCACGCTGCCAAACAGCGCCAGTGTTCCACCCACTGTCGCCATACACAGCAGCAGGCTTAGCAATCGATTGGTCATCGCTTCAGACATCCTCAGTTTCATGAGCAATCCTCGTCTAAGTTCGCACTGATTGGATTTGCGTTTTTGATTCACGTTTTTGATTCACGTTTACGTCTCAATCACGTCTACGTCTCAATCAGACTAAGCGGCCGCTTCAATAACCTCTCAAAATAAACTCCCAGACAAAGTCTCGGCATCTCTAGCATCTTTAAAAGAGCGCCACGGAACGTTGCCAGGGGAACGTCACTGGCGGTTCTTTTAGAAAGTATGCCAACTCAATTTACATTTTTTAACAAGGCTCAGCCTATTCACTTGGGCAGAGTCTGGCGAAGTTGCCAGTCCTGCTGGCTGGCAGATGTTTGCAAGACCACTTGCTAT
The DNA here is from genome assembly GCA_046719575.1 of Cyanobacteriota bacterium. Classification (GTDB taxonomy): domain Bacteria; phylum Cyanobacteriota; class Cyanobacteriia; order Elainellales; family Elainellaceae; genus Thermoleptolyngbya. The sequence continues at coordinate 10,342 of JBDNCP010000025.1, read as the reverse complement.
CCTGCCTGCCCCCGACTGTGGAATGGTCTACCCAGCCCCCGCAGGTCTCGCTTGTCCCACTTTTATCTACGAACTCATTCCAAAAAAGGATTTAGTTTTTGGCGTTTCATGCCATGCTTTTTTCAGCATTGTGATTAGCGCTGTCTGCCTTTCTAAACCATCTCGGCTTATGCCAGATTCTTACTCCGATATTGACCTCGCCGCTTTTATCGATCAGGCCTTGCTCAGTCCCGTTGCGACTTCTGAGCAAGTAGCCGAATGCTGCGAAGCCGCCGACCGCTTCAAGTTTGCGGCGGTGTGTGTGTTTCCGGCGCATGTCCGGCAGGCCGTGTCGCTGCTGCACCACAAATCGCCCCAAGTCTGCACGGTGATTGGCTTTCCGACCGGTGCATCAACCTCTGCCACCAAGCTTTATGAAGCCCAAGAAGCCGTCGAAAATGGCGCAACCGAACTAGATGTGGTCATCAATCTGGGCTGGCTGCGGGAAGGCAAAACCGATGCCCTGCACCGAGAATTGGCAGAAATCTGTGAAGCCACAGGGCAAACCGTGAAGGCCATTTTGGAATTGGGACTGTTGACTCCGGCAGAAAAGCGACTGGCGGCGGAGATTTGTATGGACGCAGGCGCAGCCTATCTAAAAACCAGCACGGGCTGGCACGGGGGCGCAACGGTCGCTGATGTGCGTCTGCTGAAGGAGATTGTGCGCGATCGCATTGGCATTAAAGCTTCTGGCGGCATCCGCACGGCTGAGCAAGCTCTCGATTTAATCCGGGCAGGAGCTACCCGTATTGGCACTTCTCGCGGTCCAGAGCTGGTTCAGCAGTTTGATACCCTAGATCGAGGGGGTTGAGGGAACAGGGATGGCGTGTTGACGTGACGGAATGCCGCGCTTTCATCACCCCACCTCCCCATGACCCCGTCACGCTGTTACGACAACCCCATCCCTTTCCCATGAGCGGCACTTACAAAACCGTTGGAATCAATCTCAAAGGAATGCCGATGGGCGAGAGCGATCGCCTCCTAACGGTGTTGACTCGCGAACATGGGCTGATTCGGGTGGTGGCTCCAGGGGCGCGCAAGCATCAGTCCAGCCTGCGGGGGCGCAGCGGCCTGTTTGTGGTGAATCAACTGCTAATTGCCAAGGGCCGGACGCTAGACAAGATTATCCAAGCAGAAGGGGTAGAGTCTTTCACGGGGCTGAGCCAGGATTTGCGAAAACTCACCGCAGGGCAATATCTGGCAGAACTAGCGCTCTGTCAGGCCCTCAGCAACCAGCCCCAAGATGAACTATTTACCCAACTGAGTGAATCCCTCCGCCGCATCGAGCAGTTGCCCGCTAGCGCCACGCTGCCTTGCTTGGTGCAGGCGACCTATCAACTGCTAAAACTGGCTGGCGTTGCGCCGCAGGTTCATGCTTGTTGCATTACGCAGCAGCCAATGGTGCTGCCCGATGGGGCAAGTCCTGAGGTAAGGGATGGGGCATGGCGGGCAGGATTTCACGCAGCGGCTGGGGGCGTGGTGTGCTGGGAGGTGTTGTCTCGCCTGGAACCTGCGGAAATCCTCTCTGAAAATCCGCAGGCTTCGCAAAATCCGCAAGACCCCGCCCTAGCATCGGCGGCCAATGTGCTTGAGAATAGAGAGAGCCTGAATGCTGCTGTACGATCCAAACCAAAGCCGATTAAACAGTCCAAGACATCCGGCGACAATGGCGACAATATTGCCCCAGCCGCGAAAAGCCGCGCTACGCTGGCAGAACCGGAAGGACAGTATGCGATCGCCCGTCCTGCGCCCCAAGCTACCGCTGGTTCTCGCCTGGGTACGCCTATCTCAGACACTGAGCTTGCAGTCTTGCAGCGCCTTGGCGATTCGGAGTTGATTTCGGAGTTGATGGCGAGGTGGATGCAGGCAGATGATGGGTCGCCAGCGACCGCTTCCCGAATGGGCGGTCATCCCCCTCCGGAGGTCTGGATGCAGGTGGAACGACTGCTGCGTCACTACGCCCAATACCATTTTGACCGTCCCATTCAGTCAGCCGCCCTGATCGAAACCTGTTTTGCGGCTGTTTCGCCCTCGTCCTGTTTACCTACGCAACATGCAACGGATTGATCCCGACTTGGTTCCCCTACGGATGACCGCTCCCGATGGGGCGGGCGATCGCCTCCAGCCTCCCAACACAGCCGAGCGGCTTCATCCTGATTGCGACCAAGGACAACTCGGGCAGTGGGAATCGCCCACCCCAGAAGAGCCATCCTCCATCCAGAGCGCGGCGAAGAATGGTAAGCTGCCAGCAAACGGCAGGTCTTCTCACAATGGCAAAGCGGGGGATGCTTCTGACTTAGACCCGCCCGAATCGTCGGCTGCGTCTCTGGTAGAAACCAGTCCAGAGACCTGTTTCAAACAGACTGCCGACCCCTCTAACCCCTCTAACCCAAGCGCCTCTGAACCCCGCATAGAGGAACAGGAACCCGCAGGAGACGAATCTCAGGATTTGGAAGCCCCGCAGTCGGAGCGCGGCTTTTTGCCTGTGCTGCGAAACCGCAACTTTCTGGCGCTCTGGAGTGGGCAAGTGTTTTCTCAGCTTGCCGATAAGGTCTACCTGGTGCTGATGATCATGCTCATCACCAGTCGCTTTCAGTCTGCGGGGCAAACGGTGAGCGGCTGGGTGTCGTCGGTGATGGTGGCGTTCACGATTCCGGCGGTGCTGTTTGGCTCGGTGGCCGGCGTGTTTGTCGATCACTGGTCCAAAAAGGCGGTGCTGGTGGCGACGAACCTGCTGCGGGGTGGGTTGGTGTTGGTGCTGCCGCCGCTGCTGTGGATTTCTCAGGGCTGGTCGCCGCTGGCGGGCATTCCGGTGGGCTTTTTGGTGCTGCTAAGTGTGACCTTTCTGGTGTCCACGCTGACGCAGTTTTTTGCCCCCGCAGAACAGGCGGCGATTCCCATGCTGGTGGAGCGTAAGCATTTGCTCTCGGCTAATTCGCTTTACACAACGACCATGATGGCCTCGGTGATTGTCGGGTTTGCTGTGGGAGAGCCGCTGCTGGCACTAGCCGATGGGGCGATCGCCCATGTTGCCTCCCAGTTTGGGCTAACCCTAAATATCGGCAAGGAGCTAATTGTTGGGCTGAGCTATGCTCTAGCGGGGTTGCTGCTGCTGCTAATCCAGCCCCACGAAACCATTGACCAGTCCAAAGAAGACCTACCCCCCGTCTGGGAAAACATCCGCGACGGGCTGCGCTATCTCAAACAGCAAAAGCGAGTGCGGGCAGCGCTAATTCAGCTCATCGTGCTATTCTCCATCTTTGCAGCGCTGGCCGTGCTGGCGGTGCGGCTGGCAGAGGTGATGCCTGCAATTAAGTCATCGCAGTTTGGCTTTTTGCTGGCAGCAGGAGGGGTCGGTATGGCGCTGGGCGCGGTGACCCTGGGACATTCAGGCGCACGCCTACGGAGGCATCGCCTCAGCCTCTATGGGGCACTGGGCATGGGTGCAGCGCTGGCAGCGTTGTCCTTTTTTACCCAGCAGTTGGTGCCGACGCTGCTGTTACTTGTCCTGTTTGGCGCTTGCGCGGCGATCGTAGCGATTCCGCTGCAAACGGTGATTCAAGAGGAAACGCCAGAGGAGATGCGAGGCAAGGTGTTTGGGCTACAAAACAACGCAGTCAACATTGCCCTCAGTCTGCCGCTGGCGTTGGTCGGCGTAGCAGAGACTTTGCTGGGGCTGCAGGTGGTGTTTTTGGGGCTAGCAGCCGTGGCGATCGCCGCTGGCATTCTCACCCAATCCATTGGCACCTCTGACCCCACCACCGTATCGCAAACGATTAAATGATGATTAAATTCTTGTATTCATACTCCCATTTTTCTCAATTATTCTTTCAATAAGTTGAATGCATATTGCTTGGCTCGGTAAGAAATCTCCTTTCTGTGGCAATGTCACCTACGGGCGCGAAGTCACAAACGCGCTGCTAGAAAGGGGGCATCAGGTTAGCTTTCTCCACTTTGCTCAGGAAGAACTTGCCCCAGATTCTAAAGCAGAGATCTCGGAGGATCTGCAAGAAGAGGTTCAAGAAGTCTCGATTCCCTGCCTCTACAAGTCACAGATCTATACCATTCCCTCGCCCAAGTCCAGCAAAGTGCTAACCCAGGCGCTCCAGCGGCTCAAGCCTGACCTAGTTCATGCATCGCTTACGCTCTCACCGCTTGATTTTGTACTGCCAGAAATCTGCGAAGAGCTAAATCTGCCGCTAGTGTCCACATTTCATCCACCCTTTGATCGCAAGCGCCGCAACCTGACATCGGGCACGCAGCACTTGATGTATCAGCTCTACGCGCCGTTCCTGGCAAATTACCACCAAGTCATTATCTTCTCTGAAATTCAGCGCGACTTGCTGGTACGGCTTGGCGTGCCAGATGATCGTCTGGCAGTGATTCCCAACGGCGTAGACGTAGAAAAATACTCGCCTGGCCCGTCAAACATCAAAGCAGAACTAGATGCGCGTCGCCTGTTCGTCTATCAAGGACGCATCGCCGCTGAAAAAAACGTAGAAGCGCTGCTCAAAGCTTGGAAACAGTCGGAAATGCCCCCCGGCAGTAAACTGGCAATCGTCGGCAACGGGCCGCTTGCACCGACGCTGCGTCCCTTTTACGGCGAAGACTTGGGTATTCTGTGGCTCGGCTTTGTCGCCGATGAACGGCGGCGTATTGAAATCCTGCGGGGGGCCGACGTATTCATTCTGCCCTCTCTGGTAGAAGGGCTGTCGCTGTCGCTGCTGGAAGCGATGGCCTGCGGAGTCGCCTGTATGGCAACGGATGCAGGGGCCGATGGTGAAGTGCTGGAGGCCGGCGCAGGCATTATACTCAGCACTCAGCGCGTTCTGTCTCAGTTGCAAACGCTGCTGCCGCTGTTTGGGGATCATCCCGAAATGACGCTGCTGCTGGGTCAAAAGGCCCGCCAGCGAGTGCTAGACCGCTACACTCTCAGCCGCAATATCAGCCGACTCGAAGATCTCTATTGCCAGGTACTCGCCCAACATCGCACCCATCTTGTCTCGTCGCCTCCATCCATTCAGCGAAGTTGGTATAGTCGTTAGGCAATCGTTTCCTACATCAAAATTCCCTTAGGAATTTCCTATGCTATGATGGGAAAGCGCAATTTGGGCCTGGAGTGGTTGCTGCTGCGGCTAGGCGTGTTCTAGATTACACGAATCTAGAGGGTTCGAGTAGAGATAGCAGCGTTCAGAGTGCTTCTGCACGCTGGACTCATCTGTTTCTAGCGGTCTAGTAGAAAGCGCCCTGACGCAGGTCAGCGGGTCGTCTACCCCAGGAGGGATGCGTTTTTCTCCATCTATTCCCCGTTCAGGCAAGGAGTGTGATCGTGGCAGAGAAAAAAGAGAAAACGGCTCAGGATGTCGCCCAGTCTGGGGAGACAAAGCCTGCAAAGGGGGCTGACTCGAAGGCGATCGCCGAAAAGTCAGGATTTAACATTTCCGAGTTCCTCAAGGGAACCAAAGAAGAGTTAGATAAAGTCGTCTGGCCAAGCCGTCAGCAGCTTGTCAGTGAATCGCTTGCCGTCATCCTGATGGTGACCCTCTCCGCTACGATTATTTATCTGTTTGATAACTTCTTCATCTGGGCTGCCGGAAAGGTGTTCTAAGGGGGTTCTGAATCATGCTTGCATCAGATGAGTCAGACAATCTGCTGTCTGTTGAAGCAGAGGCAGTCGATACTGAGCATTACGAAGATGAGTCATCGCCTCGTGGAACGCCCCGCTGGTATGCCGTTCAGGTTGCCTCAGGCTGCGAAAACCGGGTCAAGATGAACTTGGAGCAGCGCATCGAGACGCTCGACGTGGCTGATCGCATTCTCCAAATTGAGATTCCTCAAACACCCATTTTGAAGCCGCAAAAGGGCAACAAGCCCAAAGAAGCCGCAGAAAAGGTGTTTCCGGGATATGTCCTGATCCGCATGGTGATGGACGACGAAGCGTGGCAGGTCGTGAAAAATACGCCCAATGTCATTAACTTCGTTGGCGCAGAGCAAAAGCGCCGCTATGGACGAGGGCGGGGACACGTCAAGCCAATGCCCCTCGGTCATGCAGAGGTAGAACGAATCTTCAAGCGTGCCCAGGAGCAAAAGCCCGTCGTCAAAATCGACATGGCAGCCGGGGACAAGATTGTGGTCTTGTCGGGGCCGTTTAAGGATTTTGAGGGTGAAGTGATTGAGGTTAGCCCAGAGCGCAGCAAGCTCAAGGCGTTGCTCTCAATCTTTGGGCGAGATACGCCGGTCGAGTTGGAATTTAACCAGGTTCAAAAGCAGAGTTAGTGGGGCAATGGCAAAAAAGGTAGTTGCGATTATTAAGTTGGCAATTGACGCAGGCAAAGCAAATCCTGCGCCGCCGATTGGGCCCGCGCTAGGTCAGCACGGGGTCAATATCATGATGTTTTGTAAGGAATACAACGCCAGGACGGCTGATCAGGCTGGCATGGTGATTCCGGTCGAAATTTCGGTGTTTGAAGACCGTAGCTTTACGTTTGTCCTAAAGACTCCTCCGGCATCTAAGCTGATTGCTAAGGCAGCGAAGATCGATCGGGGATCGGGCGAGCCAAACAAAAAGAAGGTCGGTTCTATTACCCGCGCTCAACTGCGGGAAATCGCTCAGACGAAACTGCCCGACCTGAATGCAAACGATGTTGAGGCGGCGATGAGAATCGTAGAAGGCACAGCCCGCAATATGGGTGTGACCATTGCGGACTAGAAGTTGCTCGACTGAGTTTGCTGTGATTGAGTTTGTTTTGTTTAACTAGTTCATGATTCGGGGGAGGGCGATCGCCCGTTAACACCCCAAGGAGACTCTCAAAATGGTGAAAAAGGTATCAAAGCGCTTGCGGGAACTGCAAGCCAAGGTTGAGGATCGCCCCTACGCGCCGCTAGAGGCATTGGCTTTGCTCAAGGAAACCGCTACAGCAAAATTCCCAGAGTCTGCCGAAGCTCATATTCGCCTCGGCATTGACCCAAAGTATACAGATCAGCAACTCAGAACTACAGTCGCTCTGCCCAAGGGCACTGGCCAAGTAGTGCGAGTGGCGGTTATTGCTCGGGGTGAGAAGGTGACAGAAGCCACGAATGCAGGTGCAGATCTGGCAGGCTCTGAGGAATTAATCGACGAAATCCAGAAGGGAATGATGGATTTTGACGTGCTGATCGCTACGCCAGATGTCATGCCCCAAGTGGCAAAGCTGGGTCGTCAGCTTGGACCTCGTGGTCTCATGCCCTCTCCTAAGGGCGGCACGGTGACGTTTGATCTGGCTCAAGCCATTGAAGAATTCAAGGCGGGTAAGCTGGAGTTTCGGGCTGACAAGTCTGGTATCGTCCACGTTATGTTTGGTAAAGCTAGCTTTTCGCCTGAAGACCTGCTTGTAAACCTGAAGGCGCTGCAAGAAACCATCGACCGCAACCGCCCGTCGGGGGCAAAAGGTCGCTACTGGCGGACGATGTACGTTGCCGCCACGATGGGCCCCTCGATCGAGGTGGATATCTCGGCTCTGCGCGACATGAAGGTGGGTGATGCAGCCTAAGTGCGGAGTCTTGCTGGATGGGTTATTCTTGGAGCTTTTTTCCGATCTGACTAGTCTGAGGAGCCGATCTGAGGAGTATAGATATAGACTCAAGATTTAACCGTTTTACAACTGAATCCTGATGGCCAGAGACAGCAGGGGCAAATGGCTTAATCATCCTGCCGAGGTCAAGTGTTGATGTTGGGTTGGCACTCACTAAATGGTGAAGTTGCTAACTCGCTCTAGACTTGCCCTGGCGATCGCCGGGGCTTTTTCTTTCCAGTTTGTTTTCAGGATTCAGCGCAGACAAGTTTGGTGATTCACACCCAAAGTTAAGGAGGTGAGACAGGAATGGGTAGAACACTAGAGGACAAAAAAGAGATTGTGGCAGAACTCAAAGAGAGTTTGAGCCAGTCTCAAATGGCCGTAGTCATTGACTACAAAGGGCTGACCGTTGCCGAAATTACCGATTTGCGGCGGCGGCTGCGTCCGTCGGGAACCGAGTGCAAGGTGACCAAAAACACGCTCATGCGGATTGCCGTACAGGGCGATGAAACCTGGGAACCCATAACCGCTCTGTGCAAAGAGTCTTCGGCCTTTTTGCTGATCAAAGAAGACGTAGGCGGCGCGATCAAGGCCTATCAAGAGTTCCAGAAAGCGTCCAAGAAGACCGTGATTCGCGGCGGCGTGATGGAAGGGCGTGCCCTAACCGAAGACGATGTGAAAGCCATTGGCGATCTGCCGTCGAAGGAACAGCTTATGGGTCAAATCGCGGGCGCAATCAACGCGGTGGCGACCAAGGTGGCCGTGGGCATCAAGGAAGTCCCGTCTTCGCTGGCCCGCGTAACGCAGGCGATCGCCGACAAAAACAAAGACGCTGCATAGCTCCGCGTGTGGTGAATCTGGGCGATCGCTCTGTTGTGACTCGCTAGACATTTGCCCATGACATTTGCCTGAATTGTTTCGTGTTTTGGAAACTTAACCCCTAGAGGAAAACTATGTCTACTGCAACTGATGAAATTTTGGAAAAGCTCAAGACGCTGACCCTGCTGGAAGCGGCTGAGTTGGTGAAGCAAATCGAAGAAACCTTCGGCGTGACGGCTGCGGCTCCGGTTGGCGGCATGATGATGATGGCTCCGGGCGCTGGTGGCGGCGCAGCAGCGGCTGAGGAAGTCGAAGAGAAGACCGAATTTGACGTGATTCTCGAAGAAGTGCCTGCCGACAAGAAGATCGCCGTGCTGAAGATCGTCCGCGAACTGACGGGTCTGGGTCTGAAGGAAGCGAAGGAAGTCGTAGAATCTACGCCCAAGCCTGTGCGCGAAGGCGTACCCAAAGAAGCCGCCGAAGAAGCCAAGAAGAAGCTGGAAGAAGCGGGTGGCAAAGTCGCCATCAAGTAGGGTTTGGGGTCAGAGGCTGACATTGAAGGCTTGCCTCTGGCACCTGAATCAGTTGGGAGACATCAGTCCTGCGAGGTTTTGATGCGTTACGCTGGCGCTAACACATCTTATTGTTCAGGGTATTTACCTACTTAGCCTCTCCCTACAGCTTGATTCTTATTGATTAGACTTCTTTCTTGCGTGAATCGTGGCGGGGCGGTACCGCGCCACGATTCACGCCCTCAAAACAGCATTCATGCAAGAGGTTTATTCTTAAAGAAAAGAGATCGTCTTAAACTGGGACGATCTCTTTTGCTTATTTGTCGTTTTTGGCCGATTCTGGGGCTAGCGGGCTGCTAGTTCTGTTGGGCTGATGCTCGATTGAGCGTAGACTTGGTCGGCGACCTGCGCGAGGCGGCGCATTGCCTCAGCCAACGCTGACTCTGGAGCCGTGAGGCTGATCCGGAAGCATTCCTGCGTATGTTTCCACTCCTCTTGCAAACCAGGGAAAAACGGACTGCCGGGTACCACGATCACTCCTGCTTGCTTGAGGGCTTGATAAAACTCCCAATCGGTCATCGGCAAGTCCTTGAGCCAGAGCCACGCAAAGATTGCCCCTTCCCCTCGATGCAAAAACCAAGGCAAGTCAACGGGCATGGCTTCGTCTAGCGTTTCCTCCAGCACGGCAAACTTCTGCTGATAGTGGGGGCGGATGACTTGCTCAGACACCTCTGCCAGACGACCAGAGCGGATGGCGCGAGCGGCGATCGCCTGTCCGTAGCGCGGCGAGTGCAAACAGAGATTGGTAAGAAATGCTTCTAGGTTTTGAATCACCCGCTCGTCGCCGATAGCAATGCCCACGCGCTCACCGGGGAGGCCCGCCTTCGACAGGCTTGTGCAGTGGACAATATTGGGGCCAAAGATGGGGGTCATCTCGGTGAAATTTAGGCATGGGAAGGGCGGTGCATAGGCCGAATCGACAAACACAGGCACGTCGTAGGGTTGCGCTATGGCCGCAATTTTCCGCACTTCGTCATCCGTCAGCACGTTGCCTGTGGGGTTGCAGGGGCGAGAAAACAGAACAAAGCCTGTGGTTTCGTTAATTTCAAGCTGGTCAAAATTGGGGCGATATTTGAAGCGATGGGCAGCGACATCGATTTCTAGACGGGGACGACAGGCCCGCAGCGCTTCGGGAATCAGCGTTACGCCGCCATAGCCCGTGTAGTCGGGGCTGAGGGGCAGCACGATGTGCTTGAGTCGTCCGTCGGTGGTGTAGCCGCCCAGCGCATTGGCCGCTAGAAAATAGAGCGACTGGCTGCCGGGAGTGATGAGAATGTTGCGATCGCCCAAATTTAGCCCATACCGCTGGTTGTATTCCGCCACCACTGCCTCGATCAGCGGCTGATAGCCCTGACTAGA
>JBDNCP010000249.1:0-5123 GCA_046719575.1 Cyanobacteriota bacterium | reverse complement strand
TAGATGGAGCATAGATGGAGCAAGGTTGACTTCTAAACCCTGACCCAAACTCTGCCCTTTCAAACGCGCCTGCTCAAACGTGCGATCGCCGAATGGATTCCCAAGTCTTAAAGCAAATTCAACTTCTCCAGCAGCAGGCCGCTGCCCTGTTGGTTTATCAATCGGTGCTGTGGCAAGAGCCAGGTCAGGCGTTTCTGCGGCTGTTGACGGCTTTTGGGCGATCGCCCTCCGATCGGGTGGATCTCCTGAGGGCCTATGGCGACTGGTTTCATGCGCTAGCGGCTCGGCAGCAAAGCTGGCAAGCCCACCTGCTCGACCAGATTTTGCTCGACGACAATCCCTTTACCCAGGCGGCCCAGCGGGCTGACCTGAGTGCCTTGCCGACCCCGTTGGTGGATGCTGCTGCTGCCGATCTGCGATCGCTCCAGGCAATTTACACCACCTGCACGGGCGATCGCCTGGGTCAGTGGTTGGCTAGTGCCGTAGGTTTGTCACTGCCGCCCGTCAGTTGGAGTGCCACAGACGACCCACCGCAATCCCTCAACCCAAACACCGCCGCTATTCGTGCCCAGTTCCAAGCCGCTGCCGACTGGGCCGGACTATTGCCCGATCTGGCTCAACACTACCGCAGCGCAGGCGTGGGTATCTATGCCCGCTATCGCGCCTTTCGCTGGCAGGGCGGCAAGCTGGAGGGCATTGCCCATCCCGACCCGATTTCGCTCGATGCGCTAGTGGGCTATGAGCGGCAAAAACAACAGCTTTTGCAAAACACCGAGGCGCTGCTGGCGGGCGCTCCGGCGCTGAATGTGCTGCTCTATGGCAGCCGGGGCACGGGCAAATCGTCGCTGGTGAAGGCGCTGCTGAACCAGTATGGCGATCGCGGCTTGCGGCTGATCGAGGTCAGCAAGGCAGCACTGGCGGGACTGCCCGATGTTTTGCCGCTGCTGCGCGATGTGCCGCAAGCGTTCATCCTCTTCGTCGATGACCTGTCTTTTGAAGAAGACGACGAAGCCTTTAAGGCGCTGAAAGTGGTGCTAGAAGGCAGCGTTGTGGCGCGATCGCCCAATGTAGTGGTCTATGCCACCTCCAACCGCCGCCACCTGATCCGCGAGTTTTTTGGCGATCGCCCCCGCCCCAGCGATGCCGACGAAATCCACAGTTGGGACACGGTGCAAGAAAAGCTCTCCTTTGGCGATCGCTTCGGGCTAACGCTCACCTTTGAACCCGCCGACCAAGACACCTACCTGGAAATCGTGCGCCATCTCGCCCACCAAAGCCACCTCCCCCTCGACCCCAAGACACTGGAATTTCAGGCGCTCCAGTGGGCAACCCAGCAAAATGGGCGATCGGGCCGCACGGCTCGCCAGTTCATCGATTGGGTTTGTAGCACCCACCTGCCACCTGCCAAATAGCTACTTCCAAGCTGATTGCATGGATAAACCTGTGAATTCTTGCGTAAATTTGCAAATGATTGCTTATCCGCGAGTATACGGGATCTTAACCTGTTCTAAATCTGAAACTTACCCCATCTTTAGGTGCAGATTCTAGATTGGGGGGGCACGCTCACACTAGGGGATTTATTATGCTTCAATCATTTGCTCTGGAAGTTCCCAGTCAATCTGACTTGCGCCTGTTGTTGGAGAAACTTTATCAGGGCAGAAGCTTGCAATCCTTCCGCGCTGGGCAAGACATTCCGCTAACGCCACATGAAGTTTGGGTGGTTTGCCGGGGCGTAGTGCAGTTGGGCACGTTTTATGACACGGGCGACGAGGCGTTGCTGGGACTGGCTTCTGCTTCGATGCCGTTTGGGTTGCCGCTCACGTTGATTCGTCCGTATCATGCTACCGCGCTGTCGGATGTAGACCTAATGCGCCTCACTTGGTCAGAAGTGGAACAGTCTCCTATGCTGGCGCAGGGCATTTTTCAGCACATGGCACGGCGGCTTCGGCAGACGGAGGCCGTGCTGGCGATGGTGGGCTATCGCCGGGTAGAAGATCGGCTGCGGCACTTGCTGGTGCTGCTAAAGCGGGAAATCGGGCAGCCAACTGCGGAGGGCACTCGCCTGAGCGTGCGCCTGACCCACCAGCAGCTTGCAAACGCTATTGGCACAACTCGCGTCACGGTCACGCGCCTAATCAGCCAACTGCGCGAAGAGGGCTGGCTGTTGATCGATCGCGATCGCCACATTGTGCTGTTGCCCTACGCGAATGTATGACGGCTCGACGCTGAGCGTCATTACTGAGCGTCATTGTTCTGTAATCCTCACCTGATCAATCCTGAGCAGTTTTTTGCCCTTTTTTACAGCTTCAGCCCGTCCATTTCATAATGTCCATTGGCTCATAATGTCCATTAGAGCGTGGTGCCTATTTGACCTGATTCACTGGCAATGATTTGCGTTCCGTCAGGCGTGAATTGTAGAAGAAATGAGCCAGTTAGTTGATTCAGTTGGCTTTTCCGCGAAACGGTAAGTGAATCGTCTTCTAATATCTCTAGCAATTCTCCTTGGCGACTCCAAACCCGAATATGGCTGTCTCCAACAGCATTTGCTTGCTTTTCACCCAGAGTTGCAATCTGAGTCCCATCAGGGCTGATGGCGATTGCGTGGATCGCTCCCCCGTGTGCTTTCACCGTCACGATTTGATTTGTTCGAGCATTCCAGAATCGCAATATCCCTGTTGAACTGCCTGTCACCACGTCATGATCATTGCCTAAATAAATCGACGAAATCGCTTCATTAGAACCCAGCGTCCAGTTATAAAACTCAGCTTTCAACTGCTCCTGTGAATTCCAGAGCTTCATCTTTCCCAGACCTGCTGCTAAAACAGAACGACCATCGGGACTAAAGGAAGCGATTTGAAATTCTTGTAGGTTTTCATGAAATACGTGCTGAAGGTTTCCTTGCAAATCAACCATTTTTACAGCACCATTCATCACCGCTAGAAGCTTTTGACCATCTGGACTAAACTCCATATGGGCGTTCTGCAATCCCTTAAACGATGCTAGTTGAACAGCTTGCAAGTCAAGCAGTCGTCCTACAGTAATCGAATCTCCTGATTGACCTGAGGGCATGATGTCAGGGCTTTCAATTGTTAAAATGTGATCTCCATCTGGGCTAATTTTCAGACGTTGCACAGGTGCTTGATGTCCATCAAAACTGGCAATTTGATTAAGCTGATTATCCCAAATTCGAGTCGTGCGATCGCTCCCGCTTGTAATGATTCGTGAGCCATCAAGACTGAATTCTACTGGGCCTACAAGCCACTCTAGCTCACGGCTTGCCAAGAGGCTCCCATCAGAGTTCAAGACAGTCACGGTGCTTTGCTCTTTTGCCTCATTCTGGCTTAGGCGATTGAAAACTTTCACAATGCGATCGCCCCTCAGGTTGACAGCGCCAGCCGGAGTTATTAACACAGCATTATGCTTGGGTTCAAAATGACTTGGTTCAAGATCCGCAGCTTGCAGCACGTCATTAGGGGCTATGCTCCCATCGATCTGGATGACAGGATTGGCTAAGGGCCCTGCCCCCAGGTTTGTTTTATTGATAGACGTGGGTAACTGGTGAACGCACGCAATTAAGAACAGAGTGAATGTGAATACAGCAAAGCGATGGAGCCTTCGCCTTACTGTTTGAAATGTTTGAGTTTGAAATGTTTGAACCAGTTGAATGATTTTAGTGATTAACGTCACAACGGCTCCGGCTGATAATTAATCCGGCTGATAATTAATCCGGCTGATAATGTAGATGGATACAAATAAACTTGGTTTTTCCGGGTTCAGGGTGGTAAGCCCAGCTAATATCTAGGCACAGCAAGGCTTTCAGCGAATGCAGGAAAAGTAAAGTGTATCAGCTAGTACGGTTTCAACCATAGATCCGGAAGAGCCATAAACTTAGCATAAACTTAGAATCAATAACGAATCAATAACCCTGTGCAGCAGACGGCGCAGGGGTTAGAGTTTGATTTTTAATTTGGTCTGTTTACTTACTCTAGTTGTGGATCATATCAATGGCGACCCGCTCGACAGTTAGGGTTTGTTTTTTAATTTGGTCTGTTTACTTACCTATAGTGTAGAGGATTTTGAAAAGTCCTGCTTTAAGTGAGTCCTTTAAGTGAGTCTGGCGACTAAAGTCGCTACTACAAGCGCACGGTCAACCAGTTTTCAATTTAGAAATGTATTTAGAAATGTATTAGAAATGTAGACCTAGTTCACATGCTTAGTTCACATGAAAGAGGCGGCCATTGCGGAGTTGTACTACTGGATGGTTGGACATCCGCACCAGGCGGTCGTCGTGTGTGGTGATGATGACCGTTTAGAAATGTATTTAGAAATGTATTAGAAATGTAGACCTAGTTCACATGCTTAGTTCACATGAAAGAGGCGGCCATTGCGGAGTTGTACTACTGGATGGTTGGACATCCGCACCAGGCGGTCGTCGTGTGTGGTGATGATGACCGTAATGCCCACTGCGTTTAATTTTTTCAGAATCTTAATCACTTGCCAGGAATTATCAGCGTCGAGGTTTCCGGTCGGCTCGTCTGCCAGCAAGATGGGCGGCGTGCTGACAATGGCGCGGGCAATGCTGACGCGCTGCTGCTCACCGCCAGAGAGTTCATCTGGGAATCGTTCGGCTTTGTCGTGTAGCCCGACCATTTTTAGCGTGGGCAGTAGACGGCGCTGGATTTCGCGGCGAGCATAGCCCTGAGCTTGCAGCACAAAGGCGACGTTTTCGGCCACGGTGCGGCGAGGAATTAGCTTATAGTCCTGAAACACCACGCCAATGCGACGACGCAGCATCGACAGGCGATCGCCTCTGAGATCCGACAAATTCGTATTATGCACTTGCACCTGCCCCTGGGTCGGTCGTTCTGCGCCATACAGCAGCTTGAGCAGCGTCGATTTTCCTGACCCCGACGGCCCCGTAACAAACAAGAAGTCGCCGCGCCGTACCTGGAGATTCACATTTTCTAGAGCGCGGCTGCCATTGGCATAAACCTTCGTCACCTGCTGCAATCGCACAATGGAATCGCGCGGGTTTGCGGTAGGAATTGTGTGGAGGCGGGGCTGGCCGAAGGAGGTGTCGCGCGAAGACAGGTCACGGGGTGTGTGAATCAAGGGGCGATCGC
>JBDNCP010000248.1:0-5288 GCA_046719575.1 Cyanobacteriota bacterium | reverse complement strand
CTAGCAGGGTGGGGATCATCAACACGCCGAACCAGCCTACGTACAGGCGGTTGTCGGTGCTGGTCACCCAGTTGCAAAACTGTTCCCACACGCTCGCACGTTCGGTGCGTTGTAGGGTCGTAGTCATTGCTAATGAGTCCGTAAAAACTACAAGTGTGTCTGTAAAAAATGAATCGGCTAGGTTGGATTGCCTAACCTGTGTATAATCTTAAACTTTCAGTTGAGTTTTGTAAAGTAAATCTTGGATTTACTTAAGATTTCTAACGATGGCAATAGGGCATTGCGCTGTCGCTAGGGCAGACATGACTGAGCAACAAGGGTTTTGAGAACCTGAGCGGATAATCGTTGCCAATCGCTGTTTGTTACAAACCCTCGTTACATTATCTGGACGTGCCTCAAACTGGCTATTGCTGGCAGATCTACCGGGCAGCCACGAATTGATAGACTTTTGGATGAGCCGTGGTGATCACTACGGGAGATAACAAAAACCGGACGTTTGGCGGGTTTTGACCGTCTGCGCCAGATGAGAAACTTTTGGGAGGATTATGAACATTGCGGTGGTGGGCCTGAGTCATAAAACAGCCCCAGTAGAAGTTCGAGAAAAGCTGAGCATCCCCACGCCTCAAACCGAAGCGGCGATCGCCCAGCTTTGCAGCTATCCTCACGTTGAAGAGGTTGCGATCCTCAGCACTTGCAATCGGCTGGAAATTTATATCGTCACCAGTGAAACCGACAATGGCATCCGCGAGGTTACTCAGTTTTTATCGGAATACAGCAAGGTTCCTCTGCAACACTTGCGCCAGCACTTGTTCGTGTTGCTGCATCAGGACGCGGTGATGCACCTGATGCGCGTGTCAGCGGGGCTGGATAGCTTGGTGCTAGGTGAAGGGCAGATTTTGTCGCAGGTGAAGCATACCCACAAGCTAGGGCAGCAGTGCAACGGCATTGGTCGTGTGCTGAACCATCTATTTAAGAAGTCGGTGGAAGCAGGCAAGCGCGTCCGCAGCGAAACCAGTATTGGCACGGGTGCAGTATCCATCAGTTCCGCTGCGGTTGAGCTAGCGCAAATCAAGGCGCAAAATTTAGCCGCCAGCCGTGTTGCAATCTTGGGTGCGGGCAAAATGGCGCGGCTACTGGTGCAGCACCTTCTGTCCAAGGGCGCACACCGAATTGCCATTGTGAACCGTTCGCTGTCGGGTGCGGAAGAATTAGCCAAGCAATTCTCTGATGCACGCCTGCAACTGCATACGCTAGATGAAATGGGCGCGGTGATTGCCGACGCTGACATTGTGTTTACTAGTACGGCGGCAACGGAGCCACTGTTGGATCGGGCCAAGCTGGAAGCAATGATGGAACCCGGCCAGCACTTGATGCTGTTCGATATTTCCGTGCCGCGCAACGTAGCTTCTGATGTCAACGATTTGCCCCACGTTCATGTGTTTAATGTGGATGATCTGAAGGCAGTTGTGGCGCAAAACCAGGAGAGTCGTCGCCAGATGGCGCTGGAGGCCGAAGCGCTGCTGGATGAAGAGATTGAAGCTTTTAATAACTGGGTGCGATCGCTCGAAACCGTCTCTACAATTAAGTGTCTGCAAGACAAGATGGAAAGCATTCGCACTCAGGAGCTTGAAAAGGCGCTATCTCGTCTGGGGCCAGAATTTGCTGACAAGCACCAGGGCATCATTGAAGCGCTGACCAAGGGGATTATCAACAAAATCCTGCACGATCCGATGGTGCAACTGCGGGCGCAGCAAGACATTGAGGCACGGCGGCGGGCGATGGAAACGCTCTGCACGCTGTTTAATCTAGAGTCTGAAGGGCAGTCCAGCCAACAGTTTGGCTGAGCCTGCTGGAGCTACGGGAGTCGGTCAATTTTGCCAGTCTGCGGGAGTGCCACCCAGGTTGCGGGCGATCGCCCTGGTGTTGGCCACCATCATGGCTACATAGCTGTCAGCATCGCTGCCCGGTGCGCCGATTGAGTCGGCATAGAGTTCTGTGTCTGCCAGGGGCACACCCGCCTCTTCTGCCACAGTATTAATTAGCCGGGGATTGATCGCCGTTTCAGCAAAAATTGCGGGCACGTTTGCCGCTCTCACTGCATCGACCAGCCGTTGCAGCGTTTGGGCGCTGGGCTGTTCTTCTGTGCTGATGCCGATGAGCGTGCCCAGCACCGTCAGCCCATAGGCTCTGGCGTAATACTGAAATGCATCGTGCGTTGTCACAAGCTGCCGCTGGTCGGGCGGAATGGTCTGAATTTGTTGCGTAATCCAACCGTCAAGCTGTTCCAGTGTGGCAATCAAGTCGGCGGCATTTTGCGTGAACATGGCTTCGTCTGCTGGCGACAGGCGCACCAGCTCGTCTCGAATTGCATTCACCATCAAGATTGCGTTTTGGGCATTGCCCCACACATGGGGGTCGGGCACAGTGCTGCCGCCCTCTTCGAGTTCTAGCGGCGGCACGACTTCTCCCACAGCCACCCTGCGCCCCTGCACACCGACGGATTCTGCCAGCCGGATCAGTCCCGGCTCCAGGTTATAGCCGTTGTATAAAATCAAGTCCGCGTCTTCTAGTCGCTGTGTGTCGCTGGGCACAGGTTCGTAAACATGGGGATCGTCTCCCGGCTTAAGAATGCTGATCAGGGCGATCGCCTCGCCGCCCACCTGCTGGGTCAAGTCTGCCAAAATCGTATTGGTCACCACAACAGTCGGCTGTTCAGAATCCACCGTTTGCACCGGGGCCGTGCGACAACTGCCCGCAACCCAGCCGATGGCGATCGCCCCTAAAACGGCGATCGCCGCCCGTCGTCCTAGCCTCCGGTAGAAAATCTGTGAGACAGAATTTGGCATCATTTGCTACGGCTTTTTCATAATCCTTTCATTTTCACTCTATCTGATTTTCATAATCGATTCATAATTTCGGGTATGATGATTCTAAAGGGTTTTCATAATTGCCTCATAATTTTGCTTCTAGATTTTGCTCTTAGGTCGTTTCTTTTTGCCCTATGACTTGCCTCACCATTGACCATCTCACCGTGAACTACCGCGACACCCAGGCGTTGCGGAATATTAACCTAGCGCTGGAATCGGGACAGTTGGTGGGCATCTTTGGCCCCAATGGCGCAGGCAAAAGCACGCTAATCAAAGCCGCCTTGGGGCTGATTCCGGCAATGACGGGGCGCGTGCTGTGGGGTGATTCCAGTAGCGATGTTCCCGCAAACCGCCCGCTCACTCACCAACTCGATCGCGTCGCCTACGTCCCCCAGCGATCGCAGATTGACTGGAGCTTTCCAGCGACCGTGTGGGACGTGGTGATGATGGGCCGCACCCAAAAAACGGGCTGGTTTCACCGTTATTCTGCCGTTAGTCGTCGCATTGCGGCATCTGCGCTAGAGCGGGTGGGCATGGCTGCCTATGGCGATCGCCGGATCGGTTCTCTCTCTGGCGGGCAACAGCAGCGCGTGTTTCTAGCGCGGGCGCTGGCCCAAGAGGCCGACCTGTTTTGCTTTGACGAACCGTTTGTCGGGGTGGATCAGACGACCGAAGACATACTGTTCCGCATCTTTGGCGAACTCGCGGCAGACGGTAAACTTATCCTGGTGGTAAATCACGACCTGGGAGAGTCCATTACAAACTTTGACCATTTAATATTGCTCAACCGCGAATTGATCGCCGCCGGGCCGCGATCGCACGTCCTCACGCCAGACAATCTGCGCCGCGCCTACGGAACCTCGGTGCAGTTTTTCTCTCAAGCCGCGTAGAAAAATGATGGAGTGATCTCTCCATCCCTCCACCCCCCCCATCCCTCTATCGTTCCATCCCAATGTGGGATCTCCTGCTCGACCCGCTCAGCTATAGCTTCATGCAGCGATCGCTCTGGGTGGCGGTCACAGTCGGTGTGATCTGCTCGGTGGTGGGTAGCTACCTAATGGTGCAGCGGCTGTCACTGTTGGGCGATGCGATTAGTCATTCGCTGCTGCCAGGGCTGGCGATCGCCTTTTGGTTGGGCATCAATATTTACGTGGGCGCGTTTGTTGCCGGGGTGCTGAGTACGGTGCTGATTGCGTGGATTCATCGGCGATCGCCCATCAAAGAAGACGCAGCAATGGGGATTGTGCTGTCGTCCTTTTTTGCGCTAGGCATCACGCTGATCACGCTGATCCAAAAAGAAAACAAAATTGACCTGAATCATTTTCTATTTGGCAATATTCTCGGTGTCACGCCAGGAGAAGTACGAGATACAGCGCTGATTGCGGTGCTGGTGCTGGTTTGCGTGGCGTTGCTTTACAAAGAACTGCTGTTTTATAGCTTTGACCCGCTGGGCGCACAGGCGGCTGGGCTGCCTGTCAACCTGCTCAACCTGGGGCTGATGCTGCTCATTGCGCTGACGGTAGTGGCAAGCATGAAAGCCGTTGGCGTGGTGCTGGTGCTGGCGCTGCTGATTACCCCCAGCGCAACGGCCTACCTATTGGTTCCCCGATTTCATCAGGTGATGGGGCTGGGTGCGTTGCTGGGCGTGCTTTCCAGCATCAGCGGGATGTACCTCAGCTATCATTTCAACCTGCCTTCTGGCCCGGCGATCGTGCTGGTTGCATCGGTGCTGTTTTTCCTGGCGCTGCTGCTTAGCCCCAGTCACGGCGTTTTTACCCATCCAAAAACCAGCGCCAGCGAATCAGGTCTGTGGCGCGAGGTCAAAGGGCTGCTAAGCGGGCTGAAACCGCGATAGGCAAAATCAGTACGTTTGTCCCGCCAGTTTTTGAAACTGGCTCCTGGTTTCCGACCCAAAGTGAGTCTGTAGCCGAGCAAATTGGTTTTGTGAACTGGATTTTTCAAGACAATTTTTGAAAGTGTCTGGGCTAGATAAAATCAGCCAGATCTGACCTCTTACGATGAGGTTCAAGAATTTGAATCTGGAAAAAAACAGCAATGGCAAAGGCAAACGATTTGATGGTTTCTCAAACTCACAGCTCTGCGTGGGTCATTCAAACTTGGGCAGCGTTTATTATTTCGCTGGGGGCAACAGGGTTGGGGGTTTGCTATCTGCCAGTAAATGGTTGGGTAAAGGGCTACCTTGGCATGGGGCTGGTGTTTACGGTAGGGTCTACCATCAGCCTCTCGAAAACGACTCGCGATATTCATGAAGCGCAAAAGTTGGCGGCACGAGTCGATGAGGCGCGAGTGGAGAAGCTGCTGGCAGAACATCATCCGCTGAAGTAGTCTGCCAGCGAAAGGCTGCTGAGCAGGTCGATAGCTTTGATTGACTGACAAAACCTAGGCACCAAGCGGTTGAAA
>JBDNCP010000247.1:0-5298 GCA_046719575.1 Cyanobacteriota bacterium | reverse complement strand
AAACCATGCAAACACGCGAATTGGGCACTTCCGGCATTCACATTACGCCCATTATCACGGGCACTTGGCAGGCTGGTAAAAGCATGTGGGTGGGCATTGAGGATGCCGAGACGATCAAGGCGCTGCGGGCGGCTTTTGAGGCTGGCATTACCACAGTGGATACAGCGGAGGTCTATGGACAGGGACACTCGGAGCGAGTGGTGGCGGAGGCGCTGTCAGATGTGCGCGATCGCGCTGTATACATGACCAAGGTGTTTGCCAATCACTTGAAATATGACCAAGTTATTGCAGCCTGCGAAGGCTCGCTCAAAAACCTGAAAACCGACTATATCGACCTCTATCAGATCCACTGGCCGGCGGGCGCGTTTAACACCGAAAGGGTGCCGATTGCAGAAACCCTGTCGGCGCTCAACGACCTGAAACAGCAGGGCAAGATTCGGGCGATCGGGGTGTCCAATTTCTCTCGCGCTCAGCTCGAAGAAGCGGCACAATATGCCCGCATTGACAGCTTGCAGCCGCCCTACAACCTATTTTGGCGGCATGTAGAAACGGATGCCATGCCCTATTGCGTCGAGCATCAGATTTCCATTCTGGCGTATTCGCCCCTAGCGCAAGGTTTGCTAACAGGTAAGTTTGGTGCAGATAAGACGTTTCCGCCAGAAGATGTGCGGTCAAAAAATAAGCTATTTCACGGCGAAACCTATGCCCGTGCCCAGCAAGCCCTAGACAAGCTGCGCCCGATCGCCGATCGCTATCATACTAGCCTGGGCAACTTGGCGCTGGCGTGGCTGATAGCTCAGCCCCAAACCCATGCAATTGTTGGTGTTCGTAATGCAGAACAGGCCATAGACAATGCTAGGGCGATGACGGTGCAGCTTAGCCCTGACGATCTGGCCGCTATTGACGCAATCGGGCGCAGCGTAACAGATCACTTACTCGATGCGAATCCGGTGATGTGGAATTTTGGCTAGCGGTTTTCTCAAGGGATTGGCAGCCAATGTCGATTTTGGATTGCCAAATCTGTATCTGTATCTGTATCTGTATCTGTATCTATATCTATATCTGTGGAATGTGCTGGGCCTAACGCAATGACTAGAGTAGACTTCTTGCGTGAATCGTGGCGCGGTACCGCCGCGCCACGATTCACGCCCACAAAACAGCATTCATGCAAGAGGTTTAGTCTTGTAGGGCGGCATATTGTGGCTAAGCCGAGCCGTACATATGGGCCATACACAATTAGGGTGGCTTATCCCTGTCTTCCAACTGATTCGTGTAATGTCTGCTCGATGGTGAGTTCTCGATAGCCTGTGGCAGGGTCGAGTTCGCGGCGAAAGCAGGTGTGCGGCAGGATGCCGATGACAATTTCAGCAGTGGTGTAAACCTGGCAGCCCGCCAGCACATGACCTCCGAGGGTGCGCCCGTTGGGGTCGGCGATCGCCATGTGATAGTGCCCTCCATGCCGCGACAGCAGCCCCACCAGCGACACAATCTCGAACCGCCCGTCGTAGGTCGTGGGTTCGCTGTGCCCGGCCAGCCGCAGCACAGCGCGAGTCAGGCTGCCGACGCAGGTGATGATGCAGGCGGCTTCTAGGTTTTGGGCGATCGCCAGGGCATCTAGTTCTGCCTTTAGGTCTTGCTGGGGCGACAGACGGAGGGCGATCGCCATCATGGGCACCGGAGTCATAGTCGTCAAAAGTTCTAACCCAATCGCTTATCTTGCAGCTTATGTCACCTTGCGCTGTTCTCAAATCGCAATTGCGAATATTCCACCAATAGCCGCTACTCTCGACAGACTGGCGGCTAATATTTTCTAGGAGCTATTATTATGGGCCTGCATTGATAGAGTATGGGTGTGGTTATGCCCCAACCCGCAGCCGTGATTATCGTGATCATAAAAATTACCCCCAAGCCCTTTAAGTTGCATCAGTTATGCATAAGTTAAATAAGTTGCACCAGTCCAGACGTTCGCTCAGCTTCGGTGCGTTTCTGTTTTGCTGGCTGGGCATGGGGGCGATCGCGCCCCTCTATGCACAGACCGCCAGCCTCAGCAATATTTCCAGCGACGTGTTTGCCTGTATGCGCCGCAACAACCGTAGTGCGGCGGGTCACGTCCTCTACGAAGGCGGCAGCAGCGGACGGCTCTTGATCTTTGCGGCTGGCGTAGGTCAGGTTGGAGAAATGAGCTATAGCCACAATGCTAGCCAAAATAGCCTCAGCGTTTCCTACGTGCGGGGTCGAGTCTCGGTTGACCAAGTTCGCAATGGCATGGCAAACACGGCAAACCGTTGCCGCAGCGGCAGCCTCAGCTAGTCGATTTTGGATTTTAGAGTTTGGATTTTAGATTGCCGATTTTGGATTTTTCGCTGAGGCTGCTGTGAGGCTTTCGGCGATTTTATCTGCATTGCTGTTCAGAGATTTGCGGCAAAGATGTGCAGATGAGTGTTGTTGGGGATTGGGCACTCAGCCAAAATCCCCAATCCAAAACCCAAATAAAATCCAAAACTGCCTAGCTAGAAGTCACGCGGAAGTTATACCTCGTCGGTTTTCTGCCCAATCGCTCAAATTGAAAATAGACCACAACAGGGGCACCAAAGGTATTGGAAACGCTGTTGGTGTTGATTTGCCCTTGCCCCTTCAGCATTTGGGTAAAGTTTGCCTGGGGCGGAATGCCAAAGCTGGGGACGCTGCCCAAGAGCGTATAGCGCACTCTGCCCTGCTGGATACCAAATCGAAAGGTCGCAGCAGGCAGCGTTACGCCGTTGGGCACGGTCAGCGAGAAAATGTCGATGCGATCCTGACGGCTTAGGGTGTCGCGCCTTCCAAGGTTTAGCCGCCCGCCTGTAAAGGTGCCCAGACTGCGAGCCGTGGCAAAGGTGTCGTCTGAACTGCTGCGGGCGGCCCGCCTAGCGAGCGGCAACACGGACTTGCGAGCGACAGACGAGAACGACACGCCCCCCAGCCCCGGAGAGGACTGGGCAATGCGGGGCTGAATGCTGCTCTGAAGATGATCGGATGTCATTGAGAACTCCTGGTGGGGGAAAAGGATTGAGCTAGATGGGTGAACCGTGCCCAGGCGATGTGCGAGTTTGACCTGGATATATTCGCCCATAGACTAAAATTGTCTACCATAATGTCCGTTAAACCACCTTTAGAAAGTCGTAAGAATTTTTAGAAAGCCGTAAGAATTTGATGAGAAGTCAGGCGAACTGCCAGCTTGGCCCCTCGATCTCTGTCTTCACCCTGTATCTTAGGGACAGTGACCCCTTGCGTGTGAATGGTGGATGCGCGTTTTGTTGACTCTTTCGGGACTAGTGGCCGCAGCGGCGGCAATCTATGGGGCGATCGCCTTTTTAGTATCCAGCCGCCAGCAGCAGATGATTTTCTTCCCGTCGCCGACGATTACCCAAACGCCTGCCGATTTTGGCGCAGCCTATGAAGAAGTCTGGCTATCTGTGCAGCAGGGCGATCGCCCAGAGCGGATTCACGGCTGGTGGATTCCCGTGCCGCCGGGTCAGCCGCAGCGGGGCGTGATGCTCTATCTCCACGGCAACGGGCTAAACATTGGCGCAAATGCCGACTATGCCGTGCGCTGGCAGCGGCTGGGGCTGTCGGTGTTTTTGTTCGACTATCGCGGCTATGGGCAAAGCGAAGGCGCGTTTCCCAGTGAGGCGGCGGTCTATCAGGATGCCGACGCGGCCTGGCGTTATCTGACGGAAGATCGCGGCATTGCGCCAGAGGACATTCTGATCTACGGGCATTCGCTGGGCGGGGCGATCGCCATCGACCTGGCCGTGCGTCAGCCCCGTGCAGCCGGGCTGATTGTGGAAAGCTCCTTTACCTCGATCCGCGATATGGCCTATCGCACCACGCCCTTTGGCTTTTTGCCCATTGACCAAATCTTGACGCAGCGGTTTGACTCGATTCGCAAAGTGCCCCATCTGCAAGTGCCTGTCCTCTATGCCCACGGCGCACAGGATGCCCAAGTGCCCGCTGATATGAGCGAAGCGCTCTATGCCGCCACGCGATCGCCCAAAATGCTGTGGATCTCCCCCACGGGCGGCCACGCCATCGGCGATGTGGATGGCGACGGCTATGGTCAGGCAATCCGCGAGTTTTTGGATCGTTATCTGCCCGTGCGCGTTCCGCTGTAGCCCAAGTCAAGTCGTCTAATTCAAGTCGTCTAAGTCAAGTCGTCTAAGTCAAGTCGTTCAAGTCCAGTAGTCTAAGTCAAGTCCTCATAGTCGGCACAGGGAGTCGGAGCAGGAAATGGCAGAGTGGGTTGCGCGGACGATGGAAACGCTTGGCTATTGGGGCATTGGGCTGCTGATGTTCTTGGAAAACGTGTTTCCGCCGATTCCGTCGGAATTGATTATGCCGCTGGCGGGATTCACCGTGGCACAGGGCAAAATGCAGTTTGTGCCCGCAGTAGCGGCGGGTGTGGTGGGGACGGTGCTAGGCGCGGTGCTGTGGTATTGGATTGGGCAAATTGTCAGTGAGCGGCGGCTGATGCGGCTGGCCGATCGCTATGGCAAGTGGCTGGCGATTTCGGGACAGGATATCCAGAAGGCGATCGCCTGGTTTAACCGATATGGCAAGCGGGCGGTGTTCTTTGGGCGGCTGGTGCCGGGGGTGCGGACGCTGATTTCGCTGCCAGCGGGCCTGAGCCGCATGAGCTTTATGCCGTTCTTGCTCTATTCCACAGCGGGGACGCTGATTTGGACGCTGCTGCTGACCTATCTTGGGTTTTTGCTGGGCGACAACTATGAGCGGGTCGAACACTATCTCGGCCCGGTGTCCAAGCTGGTTTTGGTCGGGCTGGCGATCGCCCTGGGGGGTTGGCTCTGGCGACGGCAGCGATAGCCCGGATTTTGGACGCTAGATGATTCTCAGATTTCTCAGATTAGATTTCTCAGATTAGATTTCTCAGATTATCTTCTCCTAATTATCTTCTCCTAACTTATTATCTTCTCCTAACTTAGCTAACCAGGCAGGGAGCAAACGGTCATGATTGTGGGTTAGGATGGGCAGCACGACGCACTGCCCATCCTGACGTTTTTAAGACTACCGTTAACCAAACTCCTGTTCAATAATGCGCCAACGAGTGGCAGTCACCCCCGAATCCAGACTCAGGCGACTGACAATCTGTTCCATAAACGCATCGTTGCGTTCTTGAGTAACCAATTCGGCTTCTATGCTGACGCGATCAGGCTGATCCTCCAAATCTTCGCTGTAGAGCGATCGCAACTGGAGCTTGCCACCCGCAACTGCCTGGAGCAACAACGCTCGGACATGGGCTTC
>JBDNCP010000246.1:0-5400 GCA_046719575.1 Cyanobacteriota bacterium | reverse complement strand
ATTTTGGCAAACTCGACTTTTTCAATCTTCCAGTCCAACCACCGACATGGTAAAAATACCGAAAGCTTTATTGGATTGCTGGTCTAGCCTGCTATGTTACGCTGCCTAAATTGGATAAAGTCGAGCTTAGAGGGTGTTTGAAAAGGGTAAAGACGGTCAAGACCATCAATACGAACCTCAAGGAACCTCAAAAGAAACCTCAAAAAAAACTCAAAGAAATTGGGGAGGTTTCTCGGTGTTTTAGCGCTTGCAGTGGCAACTTTAGTCGCTAGACATACTTCGTTTACGGGTCTCAAATACTTCTCAGCAACTCGTAAGATTCCAAAAGCTCAGAGGCAAAATTTCGCAGTTCCTGCTGGGACAGGCGACACTGGCGGTTATTCAATGAACCCCAACCCCAATCGGCCCCAACCCTGACTACAATCAAGGATGCGACTTATGTTGCTGCACGCACCAGAATTCGCGAAAACCCTAGCCACCACAGCATTGTCTTTTCCTTCCTTGCCTTTTATTTCTTTACCCAGAATCGCTATAGGAATCACGACAGGCTTTGAAAACGCGGGCTTGCCAATGGCAAAACCAGGAAATGCAGCAGGGTGGAGGAGGTAGAGAATGGCTGCACTCTGGCTTGGGCTATTGGGGTGGAAGATATTGGGGTGGAGTAGTATCACGCAATTTTATGAATCTTATGAGGGAGCGAGCTTGGGCATGGTGTCTACTGGGTCTTCGTTTATCCCTCATGGACACTGCTATTTGTGGCAGCCAGGGCTGGTGGGGCTGCATGTCGGCTCAGATGTGCTGATTGCGCTGGCGTACTATTCCATTCCGCTGACGCTCTACTACTTTGTTCGCAAGCGCCAAGATTTGCCCTTCGACGATATTTTTCTGCTGTTTGGTGCGTTTATCGTGGCCTGTGGCACGACGCACCTGCTAGACGTGTGGACGCTGTGGCATCCAGACTATTGGCTGTCGGGTTCGATCAAGCTGCTGACCGCAGGGATCTCTCTGTTTACGGCGAAGGAGCTATTTTCGATTGTGCCGAATGCGCTGGCGCTGCCCAGCCCGACTCAGCTAGAACAGGCAAACCAGAAACTCCAGGCGCAGATTGCCGAGCGTATGGCGATCGAGGCAGAACTGAAGTCCTATCAGGCCCAGCTTGAAGACCGGGTGGCAGAGCGCACAGCCCAACTCGAAGCATCCAACCACCGGATGGAAGAACTGCTGCGTCGAGAGCAGGAAGCCCGCAGCCAGACCGAGCAGGCCCGCACCGAGATCCAGCGCTATGCCAACCGCCTGACCCTGGCGCTGGATGCCGCAGAGATGGGCTTTTGGGAATGGGATATCGACTCTAACCAGATTACGGGGACCCCGCAGTTTGCCCGGATTTTGGGGCGCGAGCCAGCTAGCCTGGAGAATTTTGATGTGGAAGATTGGAAAGCTCAGATTCTCCCTGAGGATCGGGCTTTTGCGGCTTCTGTGACGGAAGCGGCGATCGCCCAATGTCAGACCTTTCGCTGCGAATATCGCCTGAAGCATCCCGACGGCAGTTTGCGCTGGGTCAACTCGGTGGGTCGTTGCGAGTACGATGCAGACGGACAGCCCATACAAATGTCGGGCGTGCTGATCGACACGACGCAGCGCAGGCTGGATGAAGCCAATCTCCGCGAAAGCGAAGAGACGACCCGGCGACAGCTTGCAGAGATCGAGGCGATTTACACCACTGCGCCGATTGGTCTGTGTGTGTTTGACACTCAGTTTCGCTATGTGCGGCTGAATGACTTTCTGGCCGAAATTAACGGTATCCCCATCGAAGATCACTTGGGTAAAACGGTCTGGGATATTGTGCCAGAACTAGCTGAACATCAGGAACGAATTTTGAAGCAGGTTGCTAGCACGGGACAGCCTGTTCTCAATCTGGAGGTGCAGGGAGAAACGCCGCTAAAGCCCGGTGTATTGCGCGACTGGCTGGCCAATTACTATCCTCTGTGGGGATTGGATGGCAACTTGCAGGGCATCAACGTGACTGTGCAGGAGGTGACCGAGCGCAAGCGCGACGAACGAGAGCTAGAGGCGCGGGCGCAGGAATTGGCTCAGTTGAACCTGCTGCTGGCCCAAAGCACGGCCCAAGTGCGCGATCGCAACCAGGAACTCGATCAGTTTGCCTATGTGGTGTCGCACGATTTGAAAGCGCCGCTACGGGCGATCGCCAACCTCGCCTATTGGATCGAAGAAGACTTAAACGATACCCTGCCAGAAGAAACCAGGCAGCATCTCGTCTTGATGCAGAGCCGCGTCCGCCGTATGGAAGGGTTAATCAACGGGCTGCTGGAATATTCCCGGATTGGCCGCTCAGACACCGCGACGGAAACCGTCAACCTGTCCACGTTGCTGCATGAAGTCGTCGATTTGCTCGACCCGCCCAGCACTGTGCAGGTCATCGTTCCTGAAGATTTGCCAACCCTGACCACCAAGCCACTGCTGCTCAGCCAGGTGTTGGCAAACCTGATTGGCAACGCCGTCAAACACCGCGATCGCCCCGAAGGACGAGTCGAGGTCACCGTTGCCGACCAGGGCAGCCACTACCGATTCGCCATCACCGACGACGGCCCCGGCATCGACCCCCGCTATCACGACCGCATCTTCGCCATTTTCCAAACGCTGAAGTCCAAAGACGACCAGGAAAGTACAGGCATCGGCCTATCCATCGTCAAGAAAATCATCGACACCGAAGGCGGCGAGATTCACCTGGAATCTGAACTAGGCAAAGGCACAACCTTTTGGTTTACCTGGCCAAAAGGAGAGGACGGGTAAAAAAGGAAAAAAGAAAAAAGAAAGAAAACCCTTCGTTCTTCGTTCTTCCCTCTTCGTTCTTCCCTCTTCTCTCTTCCCTCCCCATGCGCTCTACCGATCCCGCGATCGCCCTTCTACAGGCTTCCAAGCACACTTGGGCAGCGCTACCGATTCCAGCACGGCTGGATCTGCTGCATCGCTGCATAGCGGAAACAGTGGCAGTGGCAGAAGACTGGGCGATCGCCGCGTGCCGGGCCAAGGGCATTGACCCCAACTCCCCACTGGCAGGAGAGGAGTGGCTGCTGGGGCCCGTGGGGCTGTTGCTAAACTTGCGGCTGCTAATTCAGGCGTTGGAGGCGGGCGGACAGCCGCGCCCCGTGTCGCTGCGATTCGCGAAGCACTCCCTACGGGAATCGGGGATAGACGGACAGCAGGTGGCGCAGGTGTTTCCCGACAATTTGCAAGATCGGCTAATGTGGCTGGGGTTTCGCGGTGAGGTATGGATCGAACCGGGCAAGCCCGCTAGCCAAGGGCGGATCTATCGGCAGGAACAACCCTCAACTGCTGGCGTGGTGCTGGTGCTGGGGGCGGGCAATGTGTCGGCGATCGCCCCGATGGATGCGCTCTCCAAGCTGTTTGCTGAAAATCAGGTGGTGCTGCTGAAGCTGAACCCGGTGAATGACTATGTAAAGCCGTTTCTAGAAAGCGCATTGCAGCCGCTGATCGAGGGCGGGTTTCTGGCGATCGTGACAGGCGGTGCAGATCTGGGCGCAGCGCTTTGTCAGCATCCTGACATCGACACGATCCACGTCACCGGATCGCACCACACCCACGATGCGATCGCCTGGGGCGGCACGCCCGATGAACAGGCCCAACGCAAGGCGGCGAATCAGCCCGCAATTACAAAGCCGATCACCTCCGAACTGGGCTGCGTCACGCCGATTCTGGTGGTGCCGGGCCGCTGGTCGCCCGCCGATTTGCGCTATCAGGCACAACACGTCGCCAGCATGGTCGCCCACAACGCCAGCTTTAACTGCGTCGCAGGCAAGGTGCTAGTGCTAGACAAACGCTGGCCGCAGCGAGACGACTTTCTCACCGCGCTAAAAGCAGCACTGGCCGCCACGCCCGCCCGCAAGGCCTACTATCCCGGCGCACAAGATCGCTATCAGGCGTTTCTCGACCGCTATCCGCAGGCGATCGCCCTCGCGCCCCGCACACCCGACATCGTGCCGTGGACGCTGATTCCCGACGTGCCCGCCCGCCCCGGCGAATATGCCCTGACAACGGAAGCCTTTTGCGGCGTGCTGGCCGAAGTCAGCCTGGAGGCAGGCGATGCGGCCACCTTCCTTCAGCAAGCCGTGAACTTTGCCAACGAAACGCTGTGGGGCACGCTGTCTTGTGTCCTGCTGATCGACCCGACCACACGGCGACAGAATGCAGGCGAGGTGGAACGGGCGATCGCCCAACTGCGCTACGGCAACATCGGCATCAATGCGTGGACGGGCATGAATTTCTTGCTCAGCGCCCTCACCTGGGGAGCCTTTCCCGGCAACCCCCTCAGCGACATCGGCTCCGGTCGCGGCGTGGTTCACAATGCATACCTATTCGACTATCCGCAAAAATCTGTCGTCTACGCCCCGTTCCACATTCGCCCCAAGCCCATCTGGTTTGCCAATCACCGCAATTTGCAGCAGGTGGCGCGGCGCTATGTGGCGTTCTTGGAAAATCCAAACTGGGGGCGATTTGCTCAAGTGGCGATCGCCGCTTTGAGCGGGTAATTTCGATTTTGGATTTTGGATTTTGGATTTTGGATGGCCCGCCTAACATCTGTGGGGCTTCTAGCCACTTCAGCCGCAGCGCCATCTCAAGCGTCATTTCAGAGAATCGACCGAACCGAAGCTGTTCGAGCGCCAAAAAAAATCAAGCGCAAAATAAGCACAAAAAATATAGACGGCAGATGCAGAAAAGTCCTGCACAAGCCGCCCAAGTAGAGTCGATTTGGACTTACGCAAACCTCGGAGGTTTTAACCAAGAATCAAGCATCGTGACCGACGTAGTGGCTTAAACCTCCGAGGTTTTGGTCAAAATGCGTAAGTCCTGTCGATTTCAGAATGCTGATTTTTGATTTTGGAGACGAAACCTCTTGCATGAATGCTGTTTTGAGGGTGTGAATCGTAGCGCGGCGGTACCGCGCCACGATTCACGCAAGAAGTCTACTGCTGATCTTCAGACCTATCACGGCCATTCAGCCCAGAGCTTCAACCCAAAATCCAAAATCGCCTAAATCGCAGTGGCGATCGCATTTCTCGGTTGATAATCTGCTCCTTGCTTATTCGCACAGAAGCCCAAATCAACCGACTGGCCAGGCTGCAACCGCTGTCCCCAACTCGGCGGCGTAACGGTATACCGCGTACCCTGCCGACTAAAAGTGCCATTCCAGCTTTGGTTAATAGTTGCCTGATTCATGTCAAACGTCAGTCGCCAGTTGTTCACCGCGCTGCGTCCCTGGTTGACTACTCGAATGGCAGTACAAAAACCAGTTTGCCAGTCTGACTGCATCGTCAAGCTAGTGCTGAGTCCAGAGGACGGACTGGGACTCGGCGACGGACT
>JBDNCP010000245.1:0-5443 GCA_046719575.1 Cyanobacteriota bacterium | reverse complement strand
GGCGGGGGTGCAGATGCGTGGTTGATCTGTACGCCGACAATTTCCTGACGGCGCAGACCTAAGGCTGCGAGGACGGTATCCGCCTGGGACTGGGCCTGCTGCACGGCTTCGCGTAGAGCGACCTGCTGCGCCTGGGCGATCGCCTCATCCGAGGCCACAAAGCTAACGCTGTCGATGCGGCTGGCTCCCGCTTTGACGGCTTCATCCAGCAGCCCGCCGGCCTGCTCTGTCGGCACGCGGAAGCTGACGGTGTTGGTGGCCGTGTAGCCCACTAGCCGCTGTTCGTTGTTGTTGTAGTTGTAGACTGGCGTGAGATTGATGCCCGTAGTTTGCAGCTTATCGACCTGGCGCGATCGCAGCAGTTGCACCACTGCATTCGACCGACGCGCCGCTTCTTGCTGGGCGGCTTCTGCGGTCGCCCCCCGCACTTCCACCCCCAGGTTGACCTGGCTCAGCGTCGTAGGAATAAACTCGTTCCCTGTTCCCGTTACGGTCAACACGCGCGTCATCACTTCGTTTGCCATGACTGGTTCTGGATTGATCGGCATCAGGCTCAGCCCACCCACCGCCAACAGCACTGCCGAACTCAGCCCGAAGGCCATGCGCGTCAGTTTGTTTGGCTTCATCGCCGCTTTTATCATAGAAGGCATCGCGGATTTCATCGCTATCATCTCCTCATAGGAATGAATTTAAGGATGCTCTTACTGTGGCACTGCCCAATCCAGGCTGTGCGTTCAGTTACACTTTTTGAAATGACCGCATTTTAATCGGAGGAGCTGGCAATGCAGCCAACCGCTGAGGAAATGGCAATCTACCGAGCGACTGCCCGCAAGCGGGCGCAGCAGCGGCGCGATCGCCTGAATCAGCGCCATCAACTGGGGTTGTCGGTCGCGCAGCAAGCGGCCAAAACACTGCGGCAAGACTTTCATGCTCAGCGAGTGGTGCTGTTTGGCTCGATGCGATCGCCCGAAAAAGTCCATGAGCGGTCGGATGTCGATCTCGCCGTGTGGGGGCTGCATCCCCGCGACTATTTCCGGGCCGTGGGCAAGCTTTTGGCAATTGACCCTGATATGCCGATTGATGTGATCGAGGCAGAGTCGGCATCGCCGCGTATGTTGGCAGAAATTGCAGCCACTGGAGTCGATTTGTGAGTCAAAATGCTGCGATTTTGGCGATTCGCATTCGAGCAGAACTGGAGGAAATCAGCCGTGTCGTAGAGCGCAGCCAGCGCTTGCTAGCCAAAGCCATCAATAGCAAAGATGAGGATTATTACGACGGCGTGGCGCTGAACCTACATAGTTTTTACACAGCCACAGAACGGATTTTGGAGGACATCGCTAGAGAGATCGATGGCGCGGTTCCCAAAGGGCCAGAATGGCATCGTGATTTGCTGTTGCAGATGTCTATGGCATTTCCGGGAACTCGCCCAACCGTGCTAAAACGCACATCGCGGGCGTGTTTAGACGAATATCGCGGACTCCGCCATGTGATTCGGAATGTGTATGCGTTTAACCTGAAACCGTCGCGCCTGCGAGAGTTGGTCGAAATGTTACCCAGTTGCCATGCATCCTTAGTGGCAGATCTTGATGCGTTCTGCCAGTTTCTCGAAACGCTGCAAGATACTGAGAATTTTTGAGGATGGCGATCGCCCCTTGCCCGGTCAGCCCGTTATCGCATCCCCTGACGAATTCCCTAACGAATTCCCTGACGAAATGCCTTCGCTGCGGCTAGTGGATTGGGGTTTCGCAAGCATTCACTCAGCCATTCCACATGCAGTTTAGGCAGCCATTCACTCTGCCGAATTAGCTCATAGCCAGCAGTTTGCGAAAACGGTTCAGGAATCTGTTCAAGAACTGATTCGCGGAGATGGTAAATCGAAAAGCGATCGCCCTGCCAAAACCAGACTTCCGGCACACCCAGCCGCCGAAATCGCTCTAGCCGATTCACGCCGCTGCTGGTGACAATGACTTCGATCGCCAAATCTGGAATCTCTTTTTCAGAGCCGATGCAATAGCTCTCGTCTGGCTCCAGACCCACTTGCTGATCCGCTTGGCGAAACGTTGTAGAACCTGTCGGGAAATAGTCGATGTCTGCTTCCAAAAAGTAAATTTCTAGCAATGTACCAATGCGAGTTTTTCCGGATTCATGCCGACGGCTCGGTGCCACGATTTCTAATACTCCATCTAAATAGTTCACCCGATAGGCGAGGCTGTCGCCCCGGTCTGCCAGCAGCGCTTCATATTGCGCCCAAGACACGTTAGAAATGAGCCGCTGTTCTTCGGGGTCTTCGATTTGCCACTGGGTTGCCAGGTCATCCAGGAGTTGCATGGCGGAGTTAGGATTTTGAGTTTTGGGTTTTAGATTTTGGATTTTGGTGGGCGATCGCCCTCTGTCGGAAAATTCTAGTTTGGCGGCTCTAGTTTGGCGGATTTTGGAACATTTGTCGCAGCCAGTCCCAAATAGCGAATACCGGCTGCATCGCGTCGCCCAAGCTGACTCCGGTAATTCGCACCAACACAACCAGCAGCAGCAGCGTAATCGCAACGTTTATAGCCAGCCGGATCGCCTTGGTAATCAATGAAAACACCAGCATCAAGATAAGAACGGCGATCGCCGCTGTGATTAACGTCTCCACGTTGTTTTGACCTCCTGCTGCTGTACGCTTGCTGCTTCCACCATACTCAGAAATGGAGTTAGAAATGGCGACTCTGCCCAGAAGGGCGATGATTTGGCATCCCCTCCGCCCCCCAAAACCTAAATCTTCTAAATAGCAATCATTTAGACTTCTTGCGTGAATCGCGGCGCGGCCGTACCGCGCCACGATTCACGCCCTCAAAACAGCATTCATGCAAGAGGTTTATTTAATAGCAATCATTGAAACCTGAATACCAATCTGGCTCCCGACCTGAGATACGATGATGTATTGTGTTTCTGCGGTTTCTAGCGTTTATCTCAGCGGGGGAAGTGGCATGACGGCGACCCAGATGATTCCGGGGTTTTGTGAAGGAATTCAGTATTTTGGTGAGGCGCTGCCGGGGTTCGACACCTATGGGGCGGCTCCTGCGATCGCTGAAGGGGCAAGGGCGATCGCCTCACCCACTGACCCGGCCGCTGTCTTCCAAACGCTGCTCTACGCCGATGCGCTGCGCTATCTGACGGTGCAAATCTGCGGCAGCAAAGGATCGGGACATCCCGGCGGCTTTGCCAGCCAGGCCGAAGCCTACGCCGCGCTAGTGATGCTGGGCTACAAAAACATCGTGACCGAGGTAGGCCACCACGCGCCAGGGTTCTACAGCGCCATGTTCCTCGATCGCTCGCTAGAAGACATGGGCATTACCACCGTGCAGCAAATGCGCGATCGCTTCCGAGAGCGGCACGGGCTATTAGGCCACCTCTCCGGCTTCATTCCGGGCTTGCTGGCTCCGGCGGGCCCCTTGGGGCAGGGGCAGCATTTTGCAATGGCGGGCGCATTGCTGTATCCCGACACATTATTTCCATTTACTATTGGCGACGGGGGGCTGGGCGAACCCTATATCATGAGTTCGTTTATGCACTTCCACACGGCGTTTCCGGGTTCCACCAACTTTTTGCCCGTGCTGGTGTGGAACGGCTTTTCGCAAGAACACCACAGCATGGTGTCGCTGAAGACCAACGAGCAAATGCTGGCCTACTGGCACGGGCACGGCTTTGAAGAAGTGGTGCTGGTGGATGCCAAAGATTTTGACGACCAGGATCAGCCGGGGGATTATGCCGACAGCACGGCTTTTTCGCTCAAGCAGCGCCTCGCCTTTACGCAGAGCGTGTTGGTGGGCATAGATGAGGCGGCGCGGTCTGCCCTCAGCGGCAAACTGACGGCGTTTATCATCAAGCAACTCAAGGGCGCAGGCGTTCATGCCCGTGGCGCAAAGTCGCACAATCTGTATCCCAAGGACACGCTGGATGCGCCGCATATTATCGATGCGCTGAGGACGCGGGCCCTGTCGCCCGATGCCTGGGCGATCGTGCGGACGAACTGCGAGCGGGCGGGCGGTGGCCCCGCATCGAAAACGGTGGTGACGGAGTTTGAGCGTCCTTTGCCAGATTTGGGCCCGCTGCCGCTGGAGGAATACCCCGTAGGCGGCGACCCCAAGGTGTCTACAACGGCGATGGGCAAGCTGGTGGGGCATGTGGGAACGAGCGATCGCACGTTTTTAGTGACCAACGCCGACGGCAACGAAGCGTCGGGCATCGCCAACATCAACCAGGCATTAAAAATCATCCACCCAACCGAAGACCCACTCTACAACCAGGCTCCCAACGGGCAGGTCTACGAGCCGCTGAGCGAAGATGCCTGCGCGGGGCTGGCGGCGGGGCTGTCGCTGTTTGGAGCGCGGACGCTGTGGTGTTCCTACGAGTCTTTTGCGATCAACGGGCTGCCGATCTGGCAAACCGTGACGCAGGCAATGGCCGAGCTACGCCGCAAAACCCCCGCCACCATCACGCTGTTTACCGCTGGGGCGCTGGAGCAGGGGCGCAACGGCTGGACGCACCAGCGCCCGGAAATCGAAGCCTATTTTGCTGCCATGATGCGGAATGGCAACGTGTTTCCTCTGTTTCCGCCCGATGCCAACAGCGTGCAGGCTTGCTACGAGTGGGCGCTGGCGCAGAAAAACAAGGGCGTGGTGATCACCGCTAGCAAGTCGCCGCTGCCGATTCGCACGACCTTTGACCAGACGCGGCAGGCGTTGGCAAATGGGGCGATCGCCCTCCATTCCAGCACGGGCAGCAAAACCGTCGTGTTTGCCGTCGTGGGCGACATGATCCTGTCGCCGGTGTTCGACGCGGCAAAGCTGCTAGAAGCGCAGGGCTTGGGCGTGCGGATTGTGTCGGTGATTAGCCCGCGCCGCCTCTACCGCGCCAGCGACACGCTGTGGGACATTTGCTCGGAGCCGGACGGCGGCTTCTTGGAGGATGCCGAGTTTGAGCAACTGTTTGGCGGCGACGCGCTGATCGGCGTGACGGGCGGAGCCAGCGCCATGCTAGAGCCGATCATGCTGCGCTCTAGTGCCAAGCGCGATGTGTTTTCTTGGAAGCGGGGCGAAACCACCGCCAGCGCCGGGGAACTCATGGCGATCAACGGCATCACGGGCGAAGCGCTGGCCGCACGGGCGATCGCCCTAGCCCAATAGCCCCGACACCGCAGCCCCAAACAACCTCCAGGGAGGGCGTTGGCAGCAGCTTTGCAGAGCAACCTCGTCCTCTCTGAGCCTGTGTGAAGACAGATTGTGTGAAGACAGATTGTGTGAAGACAGATTGTGTGAAGACAGATTGTGTGAAGACAGATTGTGTGAAGACAGATTGTGTGAAGACAGATTGTGTGAAGACATGTTGGAATAACGTGCGCGGAGGCATTGCTGAATGCTGAATTTTCCGCATACCTATCCGAGACATCCAGCTAAACAGA